>JAHWJO010000399.1 GCA_019348365.1 Armatimonadota bacterium
GGAGAAAATGAAACTTCTTTTGAAGGACTCGATTAGTCCTTTGCCTCTCCATAAAGTGCTGATTCTGTTGGAATGCCTTAAGGCCCACCCCGACGAGCGATACTACCGACACGAGGCATTAGCCTTGGCGAAGGCTCTATCATGCTCCGTTAGCAATCTTCATTTCGGGCCGGAGGTTGGGGTCGGTCCAAAAAAGGAGGATGCACCGGTGGTTGCCTCTTGGCTGCAGGAAGTACGGAGGATCGCTGATGATCTCTATAAAATCAAGACGGAGGAAAACACTCCTGCTACTGTCCATCTCGCCGATTCTCGGTCTATTCGGCAGGTTGTGAAGCCTTGCTCCATCGATGCCGTTATAACCTCGCCACCCTACCCGAATGAGAAGGATTACACGCGTACTACCCGCCTGGAATCCGTGATCCTGGGATTTATTAAAGATCAGGACGATCTCCGTGCATTGAAAAAGAATCTGGTACGCTCCAACACGCGAAGCGTTTATAAGGAAGATAACGATGATGCATGGGTCTCCTCGCATCCGGAGATTCAGCGAGTCGCCCAGGCGATTGAAGCCCGGCGGCTTGAACTCGGCAAAACCTCCGGCTTCGAGAAGCAGTATCACCGGGTAGCAAAGCTTTACTTTGGAGGGATGGCCCGGCATCTGTCGGATTTGCGATGCGTCCTGCGTCCGGGGGCGCAATTGGCTTACGTCGTGGGGGATCAAGCCTCATATTTGCGGGTCATGATTCGCACCGGTGAAATTCTGGCGGATCTCGCACAGTCGCTCGGTTATGAACTCCAGCGGATAGATCTCTTCCGCACTCGACTTTCGACCGTTACTCGAGAGCAGCTTCGGGAGGAGGTGGTGGTCCTTCGATGGCCCGGGGAAACTGGTTCTCTTTCTACCTTCGGGCATGATGAGGGAGGATAGGGCGGTGCGAGAGGCTAACGTTCGGCAGAACCGATACAGGCAGATCATCGAACGGATATTTTTCGATTATCACACGGAAGGAGCAGAAGAAGTCCCTTTTAGACGGGAGGATATTATCCGAGTCGCCGGGGAATTGGGCATCGATCTTCCCAAGAATCTGGGGGATGTAGTCTACAGCTTCCGATACAGGGCGGCGTTGCCGGAAAGTATCCAAACGCAGGCCCCGCCGGATCGTGTCTGGATCATCCGGTCTACCGGCCGATCCGTTTACACGTTTGTAGCGGTGGCGAATCCCATGATGGACCCCAGAGATAACATGGCCGAGACGAAAATCCCCGATTCCACTCCGGGGGTGGTTGCCATGTACTCGTTCAACGATGAGCAGGCCCTCTTAGCCCGTTTGAGATATAATCGCCTCATTGACATCTTCATTGGAGTCACCTGCTATTCTCTTCAAAACCACCTTCGTACCTTTGTGCCGGGGATAGGGCAGGTCGAGACGGATGAATTGTATATCGGCGTGGATCGGCAAGGAGTCCATTACGTCTTTCCCGTCCAGGCAAAGGGAGGAACGGATCGCCTGAGTATCGTTCAAATTGAGCAGGATTTCGCCCTATGCGCCCATCGCTATCCCAATTTGATTTGCCGGGGAATCGGAGCGCAGTTTATGGAGAAGGATCTTATCGCGCTCTTTGAATTCGAAGAGGGAGAGAACGGTATCGTTTTGGCGACAGAGCGTCATTATCGGCTGGTGCCGCCGGAGAGCCTTTCGGCAGAGGATTTGGTGAGCTACCGTCGGCGATTGCAAGGGCAATAACGAAATAACGTCTACTCTCGTAATTGAATTCAAGTAAATCCATCTTTCTCCGTGTCTTCCATGGTAAATAGCATGACTCGAGCGTCTTCCGATTCGGTGTTCCGCCGCCTGCTGCCCTACCTGCGCCCGTACGGGAAGCAGATCGCCTTCGGGCTGGGCTGCCTCCTCCTTGCCATCCCCGCCAACAACTTCCACCCTCTCGTCTGGATGTTCGTCGTCAACGAGGTCATCGGAAACCGCCGCGTGGAGATGCTCCTCCCCGCCCTCGGAGCGATGTTCCTCGTCCAGGCGTTCGGCACGGTGCTCGGCGCGTGGCGCACGAACGTGCTGGACAAGGTCGGACAGCGGCTGGTGTTCGACCTCCGCAATCGGGTGTACGAGAAGGTGCAGGGCCAATCGCTGGAGTACCTCCACGAGCGCCGGGCGGGCGACCTCCTCTCCCGCGTGATGAACGACATCGACGTGCTGCAGGAGGTAGCGGTGCAGGGCACCGACGCGCTCATCTCCAACGGCCTTGCGTTCCTCTTCGTCGCGGGGGTGCTGATCACGCTCCACCCGGTCCTGGGGGTCGCCACCCTGCTGCCCATCGCGCTGGTGTTCCTGCTCACGCGCTACTTCAACGCCAAAGTGAAGGCGCTCTACCGGGAGACGCGGGACCGCCTGGGCGAGGTGAGCGCGCGGTTGCAGGAGAACCTGACGGGGCTCGCGCTCATCAAGGCGTTCGCGAAGGAGCCGTATGAGTCGGGGCTGTTCCGGGAGGCGACGCGGGAGTACATGCAGACGAACTACCGGGCGATCAACGCGCGGACGCTCTTCTTCCCGGCGGTGCATTTCGTGGGGTTCATCAGCAACCTGCTCTCCATCGGGCTGGGGGCGTGGCTGGTATTGCAGGGGCGGTTCACGGTCGGGGGGTTGGTCGCGTATCGGGGATACTGGTGGCCTCTTTTTGCGCCGATCAACCAGCTCGCCACGATCAACGAGATGCTCCAGCGGGCGCAGGCGGCGGGCAGCCGCGTCTTTGAGATTCTGGACGACGTGGAGACGGTCAGCGACGCGCCGGACGCGCAGGAGCTGCGGCTTACCGAAGGGCGGGTGGAGTTTCGGAACGTCTCCTTCGCCTATCACGAGAAGCCGGTGCTCCAGGACGTGAGCTTCACCGCTTACCCCGGCGAGGTCGTGGCGCTGGTCGGGCCGAGCGGGGCGGGCAAGACGACCGTGCTCAATCTGCTGCCCCGCTTCTACGACCCGAAAGGCGGGGGCATCCTGATCGACGGGCAGGAGATCCGGGAGGTCACTCAGGCGAGCCTCCGGCGGCACATGGCGCTCGTGCAGCAGGAGACATTTCTGTTCAACCGCTCGGTGCTGGAGAACCTCCGCTACGGCAAGCCGGAGGCGACGATGGAGGAGGTCGAGGCGGCGGCGCGCGCGGCGAACGCCTGGGAGTTCCTCAACGCGATGCCGAACGGGCTGGCGACGGAGATCGGGGAGAGGGGCGTAAAGCTCTCGGGCGGGCAGCGCCAGCGCCTCTCCATCGCCCGCGCGTTCCTCGCCGACCCCGAAATCCTGATCCTCGACGAGCCGACCAGCAGCGTCGAGCCGGAATCGGAGTGGATCATCCAGCAAGCTCTGGAGAGGCTGATGAAAGGCCGCACCACCTTCATCACGAGCCACCGCTTCTCTATCGTGCGGGGGGCGGACCGGATTCTGGTCTTCAACGAGGGCCGGTTGGTGGAGGAAGGCCGCCACAAGGCGCTGCTGGATCAGGGCGGCCTCTACGCCGACATGTACCGCCGCCAGATGGGCGAGGAGCTGCCGTTTCACCCCCGAGACGCGGAGGCGCAGAAGACCCCCTGAACCCCTGAAGAGGTGAAGAGGTGATCGGGTGAGGGGGTTATCTGCGTGTATTAGCGTTCATCTGTGGTTCCAGAGAAATTTATCTGTGTTCTAACGCGTCCAGGGGAAGTATGGAGAAGGTTCACCCTCTCACCTCTTCACCTTGTCACCTCTTCAGGGGTTCAGGGGGTTATCCGCGTTTATCTGCGTTCATCGGCGGTTCGATAGCCTCTCGCTCAGCCAGTCGAAGCCCCGGTCTACTCGCAGGTGACGGCTTTTAAGCCGACCGCTAGCCGCAGGACGGTGATCACATCGGAGATCGCGACCAATTTGTCGCAATTGGCATCCGCCGCTTCATATTGAGCGGCGGTATATGAAAGGGAGGGATCCCGCACCACAATCCGCAGCAGATCGAGGCCATCGCGGATGTCGATCTGATGGTCTCCTTCGTCCCGACCCGGCTCGTTCGCCACGTCTCCGCGCCTCCGTCCGAGGGCAATGATCGACCCCCCGAAGGCGTTGCTCCGGTAATTCTTCCCGCCCATCGTGAGCACTACGTCCTTCACTTCTACGTGGTAGGTCGTGTTCCTCAGGGCATCATGAGGGATGAGGAAAGGGAGGGAAGCCAGCACGCCGAATCCCGAAACCGGGGTGTCGCCGGTAAAGGTGATCCTCGACTCTCCCGCCTGAAGGTGTTCCACGCGGGGGGTGAATCCCGCCAGAGCATCCCCGGGAGCGACGTCTTCTCCCAGCCGGAGCAGCTCCCCCCTTTCCGGATATTTCGACCGGTAACTGACCGTGAAGGAGATGCCCGTCAGGTCGCGGAGGTGCTCGTTCCCGGAAAGTGTCAATCGGACCGCTTCCCCCCGCCGTCCTTTACCGGTCCCGGCGCGGACGAACGTATCCAGGTGCTTCTCCGGTTCCAGCCCGGTTCCCACCACCACGGCTCCGACGCTCGAAGTGATGGACATGGTCGTCATGGTGTCTGCAAAGGTGACCAGGACGTAAGTGAGTGTGACCGGGTACTCCGCACCGACGGGCGCCGACTCCGGGATCCGGAATCTCATGGTGAGGAAGTTCGCCGGGTTTTTACCGGCGGCGGTATGCGCCAGAGCGATATTGATGCTTCCGGGCTGCGTGGAATGGACGGCCAGCATACCGGGGATGGCGCTGCCCACCTGGATGGAGTCTGCTCCGTCCAGCGTGAGAGAAGGTTCATGTTGGAGCGTAAATTGGATTCCG
>JAHWJO010000400.1 GCA_019348365.1 Armatimonadota bacterium
CCTGCTGATGCAACAGCAGACCGCTCGGACCGACGCTCCGGACGCCCATGCCGCCATCGACCGGGCCACCAGCGTCGGATTCATTCTCCTGCTTGACTTCAACAACGATGCCGGGATCACCCGCGTCATCGGGACGGTGGCGGACAGTGCGGGGGGAGTGGTGGGGCGCAAGGAAGTGCGGGGGAATCCCATCACGGTGGATATGCTCGAGAGTCTGGCGATCCAGATGGGGATCGGCCTGCTCGACGACCTCCGGGCCACCCAGGAGAAGCCGATCGTGCCTCGCTTGTCCCTGGCCCGCACGCCGGAAACGGTCGGGTTGAACGGGAGGGTCACCACCACGGTCACCCTCAAGGAATGCGACGGAACCCTGATACCGAATAAGCCCGTCGTTCTCCTCCACTGGCCGGTGGGCCGCCCCCGGACCTCCGCGCCCGAGCGCCTCACCGGCATGACCGACGGGAACGGGACGGCGTCCTTCCCGATCGCGGTGGGGACCAGCCCCGGCGCCGGGATACTGGAAGCCGTTTACGAGCGCCGGGGACAGCGGTGGGCGACGGAGACGCAGTTTTACCGGGCGGAGCCGGAGGGGGACCTGCGCCTGTCCAGCTCGAAGGGGGGCCTCAAGCCCGGCGAGTCGGCGGAGGCCTGCGTCAAGCTGTTCCGGTTCGCCGCGCCGGTCGCGGGGGCCGCCGTGCAGCTCTCGGCCCTTGGGGGGACGCTCAGCGCGACCAGCGTGACGACGGGGGCGGACGGGAGCGCCTGCGTCACGTTCACGACGGACCCGAACACCGGCCCCACGCTGGCCAACCTCCGCGCCGATTATGAGGGGACGTTGCCGGGGGGGAGCGCGCCGGTCCGGCTGGCGGCGGGGATCCAGTTCCCGGTGGACGGCGGCGTGAAAGTCAACGCGAACGCTGAATTGCCGGTGGTGCAGAGCGAGGGGGCGAGCACGGTGTCGGCGGACGTGACCTTCGGCGGATTGGCGTCGGCGGGGGTGCCGGTCAACTTCAGCGTGACGGGCGGGGGGACGCTCTCAGTCGTGTCGGGCGGGACGAACGACGCGGGCCGCGCGAGCGTCCTCTACGTGGCCCCTGCAAGCGGAAGCGGGACGGCGACGATCACGGCGACGGCGACGGTGAACGGGCAGCTCTATGTCAGCAGCGCCCCCATCGATTACGTCACCTCGCTCTCCAAAATGATCGTGAAGGTGAAAAGCGGACTTCCCGACAATTACACTTTCACCTCCACCGTTGCAAATTTCCATGCCCGTTCGGGCTGGGATCGTGATGACCCGTATCGCGCCAACATCACCCAGGAATGCGCCGTCATGCTCCTGCCCGGCGTGACCTACGATTGCAATAAAACGAACAGCGATACGACGCGTCAGTTGGCCCAACCCGATCTGGTGGTCTCCCCGCCGGTCTCCCTCAACGCGCAGGTTTCAGGCGCTGCTGCCCAATGGAGGCTCTTCGAGCCGGTGGAGAACGTCCTCGCCTGGGACGTGACGGCGTCCGGCGGCGGGGGCAGTATAAACGTTATCGAATCAACCGGAAGCTACTCCGGCGCCGGCGGAACGGTGTATGTTCAACTGACCTTCGGACGGGCGGGAGAGTTGAAGATCGAGGCGAATCCGGCCTGGGGCCAGGGATCGGCGCAAGTCAATATTGTCGACATGGTTGCATTGAGGCAATTACTTAGGTATTGCTTTGACAACTCCTGCCCAAATACCGCCCTTTCTGTGACGCGACAGATTTCCGGGCCGGGAACCCTACTCCTTAGGATGGGCGCCGGAGCCGGAGGGTCGGAGAAGCCCTCCGGGTCGGGCAGCGGGCGGTTGTTCACGCTCACCTTCACCCCCCATTGACAGGAGGAGATCGGCTCAATCGTGGGCGGGGAGCACCTCGCGGATGAACTGGGCGCGGCGGCTGTCCATGCGGCCCTCCCGCGCCGTCGGCCCGATGAGGGTCTCAAGCACCGCCGGCTGCACGATGACCATCAGCGCCTTGATCGCCGCCATGTCCACCCACTTCAGTACCCCGAGCAACTGGCCCAGCCGCACCCGCGACAGCAGGCTCATCGCCTCCTGATCGGTGAGGAGCCGGGCGAACTTAAGCGTGCCGTATGCCCGCCATGCGAGGTCTTCCAGTTCCGCCCGGCGCTCCTTGCGGAGGGTCTGCCGCACCTCCCGCTCCGAGAGGACGAGGTGCTGGGCGACGGCGGCGACGTTCCGCACAACCTCCTCCTCGCGCCACCCCAGGCCGAACTGATTGGAGACCTGGAACAGGTCGCCGAAGCCCTCCGACCCCTCGCCGTGGAGGCCCCGGATCGTGATGCCGAGTTGCCCGGCGGCGCTGAACACCTCCTCCAGCCGCCCGCTCATCGCCAGCGCGGGAAGGTGCACCATCACGGAGGCGCGCATCCCGGTACCGAGGTTCGCGACGTGAGTGGTGAGGAAGCCCAGGTTTTCATCGAAGGCGTAGTCGAGGTGCGCGCCGATCCAGTCATCGAGCCGGTCCGCCGCCGTGTAGGCCGCTTCAAGATCGAAGCCGGGCCGCATGGCCTGGAGGCGGAGGTGGTCTTCCTCGTTGATCATGATCGAGATGAGGCCGTCCTCGCGGTAGGAGACGCCCCGGTGGAGGGGGTGGGCGACGAGGGCCGGGCTGATGACGAACTGCTCCACGAACCAGTTCCGGTCGATGATCTCCAGCTCCCAGATGTTGACGGTGCGGAGCGGCCCGACCGGACTCTCTTCGGCGCAGGTCTCCCGCACGGCGTCGAGGACCATGGAGAGCTCGCCGCTGCCGGCGCGTCCGGGGAACGGGTACGCGGCGAGGTTCCGCGCGAGCCGCACCCGGCTGGCGAAGACGACGTCTTCCTCCGGCCCCTTCCCGAACAGGGGCGGCGCTTGATGGACGAGGTTCGATTTCAGCATGGGCTACCGTACATTCCGCAATGCTACTCTCTCCGCCGGGTCTGCGCTGCTTCGCGCAATCGGTGGGCGTATTCCACGCTGTCCCCGATATCCTCACGATCCGCCCAGCCTCCGATCACGCCATGTTTTTGCCAGTAAGCGACCAGCTCCTTGCCGACCTTCGGCATGGATTCCTGAATATTCCGCGTCTCTTCCAGGGCGGATTTCAGCAAGCCAAGGGCGCAGTCGGAGGTGTTCTGCCCCCGCTTTTCAACGAGCGCGTGCAGGCGAACCTCCAGTTCCGGCGGTAAGTTCAACATCAAAGTCATAACTGTTCCCTGGCCTTTCCGCTTAGGTAATGGTTCAAAGTGGGAGGAGGGTACAAAGTGTTAGGAACCGATCCATGAGCGGATTCGGCTCCCCTCCCCGCGTCGGGGAGGGGCTGGGGGAGAGGTCCACCCCCTCCCGCAAGCCGAGATCATCCTTCTCATCTGATCCACTACCTCCGTTATTCAACGGCATGCTCATCCATCAACATTATCGCAGATCATAATCCATGATCTACAGTCCCTCTGTTGTATTGCGATATTTAGCCCTGAGAATCTCTTCCTGTAGCTGCTGAAACAGGTTCACAGGAAAATCATGTCCCCATTGTACGTTGTATTCTTGTTCTCCATGGACGTTAAACAACTGCTTCATCTGCCCCAATACGTGTGTCGCAAAGCGGAGCAGGGAACATTCTGCCGCAAATACGGATTCCCCCTCCTCATCAATTTGTCTGGAGTGGGTGTTATCGAATCGGATAGCTTTCAGTGATAAATGATTACCGGTTCTCTCCATGATCCATCGAACCTCTCCGGGTTCTTCCTCGAAGAGACAAACCGTTCGATCCAGACCACGAAGCAGGGCTAGTGTGCTCTCAACTAATTGTTGCGGTGAATCGTGGAGGTAGGAGGCGGCGAAACAGAACGCCGGTGTGTCTATGTTCCCGGTGCCGACACAGACCTCCAGCCAGCCGCGACCGGTGAGTTTCAGGTTCAAAACGATCGTTTCCATCTCCATGCAGTCTTACAGAATCGTGACGCATCCCACACCGAACGCTCACGCGCCGCGTTGCGTATTACCGACCCCTGTGCTAATCTCACTGTGAACTTCTCCTTCTATTCATTATACGCGACTCACTTCCCCATGCCTCTCACCCACCCCGTTCCGAACAACCTTCAGGAATTCATCTCGCGGCTGGAAGCGGCGGGAGAATTGAAGCGCATCGCCAGGCCCATCGATCCCGTGCTGGAGATCACCGAGATCGCGGACCGGGTGGTGAAAGGCGGCGGCCCCGCCCTCCTGTTCGAGAACCCCAAAGGCTCCGACATTCCCGTTCTCATAAACGCTTACGGCTCGTGGAAACGGGTCGCCCTTGCGCTCGGCGGGCGGCACATTGAGGAGATCGCGGCGGAGATCGAGGATCTCGTGAAGCTCAACCCCCCGAAGGGCATCTCCGAGTTGATCGGCGCGGGAAAGAAGGCGCTGGGGCTGTTCAAGGCGATCCCCCGCACCGCGAAGGGTCCCGCCCCCTGCCAGGAAGTCGTTATGGACCCGCCGGACCTGACCCACCTACCTATCCTCCAGTGCTGGCCGGAGGACGGCGGGCGCTACATCACCCTCCCCCTCGTGTTCAGCAAGGACCCCCGCACCGGCAAGCGCAACTGCGGGATGTACCGCATCCAGGTCTTCGACGCGACGACGACCGCCATGCACTGGCAGATCCACAAGGTCGGCGCGCGGCACTTTCAGGATGTCGAGGAGGAGAACAAACCGGTCGTCGTCCCGCCCCGCCCCGCCCCCGAAGACCCACACCCCGCCCCGGAGGGGGGGGGCCATCCCCCACGGGGGCGCCCCCAGC
>JAHWJO010000401.1 GCA_019348365.1 Armatimonadota bacterium
GCCGAAAACGATGCAGCAGCACACTGTTTATGAGGACCTTCTGGGCGAAGTGGCGGCGTTCCTGAAGCGGCAGGCCGATGTCGCACAGGCGGCGGGAGTCGTCCCGAACCGGATCATTCTGGATCCCGGTATCGGGTTCGGGAAGTCGGGGGCGGGAAATCTGGAGCTGCTCCGGCGGCAGGGGGAGCTGCTGTCGCTGGGCTACCCGCTTCTCATCGGCACGAGCCGCAAATCATTCATCGGGCGACTCCTCGGCGACCTTCCCCCGGAGGAGCGCGTAGAGGGGACCGCCGCGACGGTGGCCCTGGCGATAGCGGGCGGGGCGAGGATCGTCCGCGTTCACGACGTGCAGCCGATGGCGCGCGTGGCGCGGGTGTCGGATGCCGTCTGCCGGGACCTCAGGAGCGGTCTGTGAGTCTCTGAGTCGTGAGTGGGTGAGGGCGACTCCCCGACTCAGAGACTGAACCTCACTTTGCAAAGACCTGCGTAAACATGATCCCGTAGGGACGCGCCTCGATGGCGCCGATGCCGACCCGCTCGAAGTCTTTGTTCAGGATGTTCGCCCGGTGGCCGGGACTGTCCATCAGCCCCTGGTGCGCGATGGAGAGCGTCGGGGCGAGGGCCAGATTTTCCCCCACCACCCGGAAACGCAGGCCCCGCGCCGTCACGCGGTCCATGACGGTCTTGTTATCCGGGCTGTAGTGGGAAAAATATCCCTGTTTCAGCATATCCCGCGAGTGCGTTCGCGCCACCTCCCGCAGCCGGTCGTCCCATTCCAGAGCCGGAAGTCCCTGCTCGCGACGCTCCCGGTTGACGAGCGTCCACATCTCCTTCTCGATCTTCGTTTCGGGCTCGCCCTTTTCCGTGCGGAAGGGGAGCTTCACCCGCTCTTCCGGGGCCGGTTTCCGCGTACGGAGCGGGACCAGCGCCCGCATCGCATCTCCGAAGATATCGAGCGCGGTTTCCTGGACCTTCAGCCCCACCTGAAGGAACGTTCCGCCGAGGGGCGCTTCGGAGATCGCTTCGCGGGGAATGCGATCGCTGGGGAGCGTGATCAGGATGATGAGCGCGAGCACCAGCATCACCACGCCGTCCGCCAGCCCCGGCAGGATCCCCAGCACCCGGTTCGGCGGTGACTTCCGCACCGACTCCGGCACCCGGCGCAGCAGGGGTCGGAGAATCAGCATCAGGACTAGGTGGCTGAGGAGAAAGAGGCCCAGAAAAGCCGCCGCCGGCGCGACCTCCTCGGAAAGGAACCCGGTCAACTGCTCGGCGGCGGGGCGGTAGAGAAACCAGGTGAGGACGAGAGAGAAGATCAGGCTGAAGAGCGAGGTGAACCCCATCAGGAAGCCACGGTAGTATCCCGCAGCCCCGAACCCCGCCAGAAGGACCAGTATGATGAGGTCAACCGTGTTCATAGATGGTGAAAAAGATCCCTTATCGTACATTACGCCGAGATTTTCAGTGGAACACCCGTCTTTGTACCCGTTCCGAACAAACGATAACCTTAAAAGAACCCGCCCATGCGAAAGCCCGGCGGTTTAACGCCGGGCCATCAGAGGCAGCGAGTCGATCCATGGGCGGAGCAGTCGTATGGCAGGAAGAATCAGGGGACGGGGGATTGAACCCCCTCACAGCCTTTGCCCGGCTCATCATCTAATACCCAATGGAAATGGTATGGAGCCAAGTTTCTCTGTCGGGCATCAGTCCTATTTTGGCTTCCTGGGTGTCGGCAAAGGCCGACACTGGGCCGAAGGCGGGTGAATGCCCGAAGGCAGAGGGCCGGGCCCTGGGCAGCGGAGGAGTTCAGTCCCACCGCACTTCACTCCCACCGCACATGGGCACATGGCGCACTCCATAACTTATTGGGTATAAGAATCACATATAACCGTAACTATCTCAGCACTGTCCCGGCAACGGGGGCCGACGGAACGAGGGCCGTTTCTTCCCACAGGGGCCAGTACTCCGCCCTTGCATTTATACCGAGCCATTGGCACACCCCCTCTTCCAGCCGTTCCGGGTCCGCCGTAGCTGCAAATCGATGCGCGGGAGGACTCCAGGGCGTTTCTGCCCCTCCCTCCGGTGCGTAGAGGGCGTTTTGCAGTGCCTCGACGGCGGCCTGAGCCGGGTCCACGAACCATACTTCCGGCCCCGCCACATCTTTCAGCACGGGGAGCAGCCACGGGTAATGGGTGCAGCCAAGGATGATCGTCTTGCAGCCCGCGCCGAGCAGGGGGCGCAGGTACCGCTCGGAGGCGGCGTAAGCTTCCGCGCTCTCCGTCCGCCCCGCTTCCACCAGCGGGACGAAGTCCGGGCAGGGGGATTGGAGCACTTCCAGATCCGGGCGCAATGCCTGAGCGCGGGAGGGATAGGCATAGCTCTTGCAGGTGCCTTCGGTGGCGATCACGCCAAGCGGCCCGGAATCCATCACCCGGAAGGCCGCGTCCACGCCGGGATGAATCATTCCGAGGATCGGCACGGGGTAGTCGTCGAGGAGGGTCGGAAGGGCGAGGGCGCTGGACATATTGCAGGCCGCCACCACCGCGCCTGCCCCGGCGTCGAGCAGCGCCCGGATGATCCCATGGGCGAACGCCTGAATCTCACACGCCGGTCGGGGGCCGTAGGGGACATGCGCCGTATCCGCAAGGTAGATCATCGGCGTGCCCGGCATCTGGCGCATGATCTCCCGCGCCACCGTCAGGCCGCCCAGCCCCGAATCGAAGACGCCCACCGGGACCGGCAGCGGGCGCTGTAAAAGGGTCAGGCTCTCCTCCGACCCGAAGGCATGACCGTTCGCGCCTTTCCGCCCGTTCAAACCGCTCGTGAATCCGCTATTCACCCGTTCTCATCCCTCCCCGTTGAGCCATCCTGCCGTTTTTCCTGCAAAAGCTTATACCTAAGCCAAGTGCGGTGGGACTGAAGTCCTCCGCTGGGAGGCCTTCGTTCCACTTCGGCCCAGTGTCGGCCTTCGCCGACACCCCTGAAGCCCGACAGAGAACTGAAGCCCGATATAGAAATGGGGCTCAATCTATTTTCCATTGGGTATTACTTTCCCCCATCCCCACCTCCGGAGGACCAGTGGAAAGATTCACCCGATCTCTCTACTCTCTCCATCCTCTCAGGGGGAGAGGGGCCGAATCCGGAGCGTCCCTCATCCGATTCCCTCTCCCAGCATTGGGAGAGGGCCAGCGCGAAGCGCGGGGGTGAGGGCGCTACCCCTGCACCCGATCCCCTGCACCCTAATTTCCCGACTCCCTAATTTCCTAATTTCCCAATCCCCTGGTTCCGCGTCCCAGCAGAAGGGGACGGCCTGCGCGATGCAAGTCGTCCCCTTGGAGCGTTTAACTCGACGTCGCCATTCCGGGAAGCCCCGAACCTTAACCCTGTTCGCCCGGGGCGACGAGTCCCATCTCTTTAGTCAGGGGCTCCTCCAGGTCGATGTGGCCGCCGATGCTTTCCACCGGCTTCCCGTCCACCGTGATCGCCACGCGGCTGACCGAGCGGAACTGAGTCAGGGTGTTCACGATGGAAGCGAGGAGCAGCTGCTCCGTCCGCGAGCCGCCGGGGAAGTTATCCACGATCTCGTGGCTGAAATCCGCCACGGCAAGTCCGGTGTTCCCGACCCGCAGGCCCAGCACCTTCGTGCCTTTGGGCAGGGCGGAATCCTCCGGGCCGCGATAGTCCGCCAGCGCCTTCAGGGCCGCCAGCGGGGTTGCTTCCCCCACTCTCTGGCGCACCGGCACGAGTTGGAGCTGATCGCCTTTGGCGCGGGTGACGAAGAGCATCACTTCGCGGGAGGCTTCCGGCTTCGCGCCGGGTGGGATCCCCACCGCGCCGTCCGGACGCGCCGGAAGCTTGACCCCTTCGCGGCTCTGCTTCCCCGGCAGGGAGGCGTTCTCCCTTTCCTGCGGCAGGGCGGGGCTGACGGCCGCGCGCGGTTTCGGTGATTTGGCAGGGGGCACGTACTGCGTGTACCCCAGCATCAGGACGGCGGAGGAGAGCGCCACCATGACGATTATGCCCCCGAGTTTGAATTTCATCGTCCCATACTCCTTCGGGCAGACTGCTGGTTCCGGCTGAAATAAGAGTGCAGTCCGGCCATAATGCCCTCAGCGGCGCGTTGCCGGAACTTCGGATTGCCGAGTTTCGCCGCGTCCCCGGGGTGATTCAGGTAGCCCACCTCCACCAGCACCGCCGGAACCTGAGCGTTCCGGAGCACCGAAAAGCCCATCCGCGGGGCGATCCGGGAATCGCGGCGCGCCCCGCGATCCGGCAGGCCGATGGCCTGTACGCGCTCACGCCACAGGACGCAGTTCGGTACGATGATACGTTTGGGCTGCTCCTGGGCCCCGAGATGGTCGCTGAGCCGGGCGTCCTGGTGGTGTAACGGCCACCGGGAGCCGATCACGGGGGATCGGCTCCCGGTTGTACAACCCCTGTCCTCTCGACACTGCTTCAATCCACCCGGCCCGTACCCGGACGCATCGCCATTCGCATGCCTGAATTGACAATCCTTGACAGAGGGCCGATTCCGGCTTAGTCCTTTCCACACTGAATCCGCCCAACTCTACACCTCTTCCCATCTGCTTGCACGGAGCTTCATGACCCCACCTCGCGGGCCTACCCTCGCCCTTCGCGCTCGCGGCCCCCTAGCCGTTTTCACCGCGCCAGAGTTCAAGGTAGAGCGTGTATCGTATCCGGTGATGACGCCTTCCGCCGCGCGGGGGGTGCTGGAAGCCGTGCTGTGGAAGCCTGCTCTCCGGTGGCGTGTCGAGCGGATCCGGGTGCTCGCTCC
>JAHWJO010000402.1 GCA_019348365.1 Armatimonadota bacterium
TCTATTACTGTTACGCTCGTTGATACGCTACTCGGTCAGGTGTTCGGTAACAGGAGGGTCATTCGCGTATGCCCGATCCCACGACAACGCCCGATGCGCCACAGGGGAATACTCCGGGGGAGCCGCAGGGTTCCTCCACGGAAACTCCCCCGTCGGCGGAAACCGGCACCAGCATCATGGCGGACCCCTGCACGACGGTCCAGCGCCTGCTCGACTCGCCGGACGAAGGCCGGGTACGCGCCATCATGCGCTCGCTTTCGCCGGAACAGGCGGCGGAGATCATTCGGTACGCTCCGTCCTCGAAGGACAAATCCCGGCTGCTCGGCTCGATGGAACGGCTCCAGCGCGCCGAGACCCTGGATCACGTCGCTCCGACCCTTTTCGCCATGCTGGTGGAGAACCCGGACACGGGCACGGATTATCTCCTTGGCGAAGTCTCCTACGAGCGGTTCCGCGAGCTGCTGGCACTGTGCAGCCCGGAGCAGCGGTTCTACTGGGTCTCCCGCGCGGCCCGGCATGACGACGGCGCGGCCCAGCTCCTCACCCTCCTCCTTCCCCCCCGTGACCTCGCGGAGATGCTGCTGACCGTGCCGGACTTCCGCCGGAATTTCACCCAATTGCGGCAGTACGAGCCCGACCAGTTCGAGGAAGTGCCGACGAAAAACCCTCAACTGAAGGTGGTGCTTCAGTTCATGGCCGACTTCGACACGGAGATGTACAAAGCGGTCTTCCTCGCTGCGCGGAACAGCCTCGATTGGGAGCACGTGAATAAGGAAGCCACCGAGGAGTTCCTGCAACCTCAGGCGATCCGGGATTTCGAGAAGTACGAGGCCCCGGATACGGATCTCGAATCCCAGGAATCGGCGGCGGCCCCGGCGGAAATGGACTCGGAAGCGACGGAGATGTCCCGCGAGGAGCGGGAAGAGGACGCGCAGGTTCAGAACGCCCTCGCCCAGCGGGATTTTGCCGCGCTGACGACGGGCGGCCTCACGGCGGAACGGCTCCAGGAGATCCAGGAGGATCTCGAAGCGATGATCCAGCGGGAGATCGTCGATGCGGGCGGGTCGTTCTCGCCCGAGGCGCTGGAACAGGCGTCCGGGCGGGTCCACGCCTACCTCCATTACGGGCTGATCCGGCTGGGCGGCGGCGTTCACGCGCGGATGGCCCAACTGCTCGCCGAACGCTCGATGATTTCGGTCCTGCACGCGGGGATGGAGTACATCGAGGCGATCCGCCAGCGGGCGATCCGCATCGCGCACCTGCGGGAGACGTTCGATAAGGAGCAGATGATTTTACTGGAAGGTCTCCTCCACCCGCGCGTCGGGATCAGCCCCGGAAAACGGACGGAGTACATCTTCTGGCTTCCCTCCAAAGCGAAGAAGACGGAGGGGCGCCCCGCGATCCTGATCGACGAAGCCCGGGACGCCATCGAGGAGCTGGCGGGGTGGGCCGCCCTCGCCCAGTGGCTGCCGGAAGGCCAGGTGCGGCGCGCGCTGCACTCTTCCCCGTCCGGGGCGCAGGCGTATCTCGGCGCGCTGGTGGTGGCGCTCGCGCTCTACCGCCGGTGGGACCCGACTCTCATCGATCTCCAGGACGTGTACGATTTCCACGACCGGATGGTGGACACCGCCGCCGGGGACATGACTCCCGCTGTAAAGGAATCGCTCGATACGTTCGCGGAGAAGTGGGCGCGGGCGCAGGGCCTCAACGAGCAGGAATCGATGCGGGTGGGCCGGGCGCTCCTGGGGGCCGGGGAGCGGCTGGCGCGGTGGCTCGTGCGCTACCCCCGCCCGAAGGCCAGCCAGTGCAAGAACTGGGTCTATCTGGGGGTCGGGGGTCGGTGATCAGTGGTCGGTGGGGGTGGTACTCTGTCAACATATTTCGGTCGACCCGATACCCTTACCGATCACTGACCACCGATCACCGATGACTGGGGGTTCACATGAAAGCGATGGTCTACACCGCTCCGCTGGAGCTGAAGATACTGGACGTGGAGGAACCGAAACCCGCGCCCGGCGAGGTGATCGTGGAGGTTGCGGCGGTGGGGATCTGCGGCTCGGAGCTGGAGGGCTTCTCGACCCAGAGTCCGAGGCGGAAACCCCCGCTCATCATGGGCCACGAGTTCAGCGGGCGCGTCGTGGAGACTGGCGAGGACGTGGAGGGGATCGAAGCGGGGCAGCGCGTGGCGGTGAACCCGCTCATCACCTGCGGCCGGTGCGATCTCTGCCGGATGGGACGCAACAACGCCTGCCCGAACCGACGCCTGACGGGGATGCACCGCCCCGGCGGGTTCGCCGAGCGGGTGGCCGTGCCCGCCGGGCAGCTCTACCCCCTCTCCGACGACTTCTCTTACGAGCGCGCGTCGATGATCGAGCCGCTGGCGAACGGCGTTCACGTCGCGCGACTGGCGAACGACCCCCTCGCCCGAAACGTCTGCGTCTTCGGGGCGGGGACCATCGGGATTCTGGCGGCGCAGGCCGCGAAGCTGCTGGGCAGCGTGAACATCCTCATGGTGGATGTGAACGACACCCGGCTCGCCCTCGCCAGATCCGGCCCCACCGCCGACGAGACGGTGAACACGAAGACGCAGGACCTCATGGAAGCGGCGAAAGAATTCACCGGCGGGCGCATGTTCGACTACAGCGTGGACGCGGTGGGGATGTCGGTGACGCGCAAGGGCGCGGCGGACGTGCTGCGGCCCGGCGGCACGGCGGTCTGGATCGGCCTCCACTCCGACGAGACGATCCTGAGCGGCATGGGGGCGGTGCTCAACGAGAACCGCATCCAGGGGAGCTACGGCTACACCTCGCAGGACTTCGGGAAGGCGTTCCAACTGCTCGAGTCCGGCGCCATCGAGATCGAATCGTGGAGCCGCTCCTTCCCCCTGGATGAGGGCGTGGGGACCTTCACCGACCTCCTCGGAGGCCAGACGGCGCATGTGAAGGCGATCCTCCAGCCTTGCATCCACGACAATTGTCTCAGGCCGCTCCATCCCGGTTAGATAAAGCGCACCTTGTTTTTATTCGCTTCCCCGAGGTAAGGACGTACGGCGTTTCGAGTGTCGATCACCAGATTCGCCTCCTTCACGATCATCTCGTAATCAAAACCCGGATGGTTGGTCAACACCAGCACCACGTCCATGCTGCGGACCCCCTCCGGCGAGAGTTCTTTGTGCTGGAGCAGCAGGTCCCCCACCGCCACGCTCGGCACGTACGGGTCCGAATAGCTCAGGGAGGCCCCCCGCTCGTGGAGCATCTCCAGGATCTCCAGCGCCGGGCTCTCCCGGCAGTCCCCGACCCCCGGCTTATACGCCACGCCCATCACCAGGATGCGGCTCCCCCGCACGCTCCGGGAGTGGTCGTTGAGGGCATCCGTCACCAGGTCCAGCACATGATGGGGCATGGAGCCGTTGATGTCGCTGGCGAGACTGATGAACCGAGGCTCGTAGCCGCTCAGGCGCGCTTTCCAGGAGAGGTAATGAGGGTCCAGCGGGATGCAGTGGCCGCCGATGCCCGGCCCCGGATAGTGGGCCATGAAGCCGAACGGCTTCGTGGCCGCCGCGTTGATCACTTCCCACACGTCCACATTCAGATGGCGGCAGATGATCGACATCTCGTTCGCCAGGCCGATGTTGACGCTGCGGAACGTATTCTCCAGGAGCTTGGCCGCCTCCGCCACGCGCGGGTTGGAGACCGGCACCACTTTCTCCACCAACTGACGGTAAAGCGTCTCGGCCAACTGGGTGCAGGTCGGGGTCACGCCTCCCACGAGCTTGGTGATGTTTTTGACGCTGAAGTTCGGATTGCCGGGGTCCACACGCTCTGGAGAGAAGGCAAGGAAGAAGTCTTTACCGACCTCCAGCCCCGTTTCGGAGAGGATGGGAAGCAGGATCTCCTCGGTGGTGCCGGGATAAGTGGTGCTCTCCAGCACGATCAACTGACCGGGCCTGAGATACTCCTTCACGGCGTTCGTCGCAGCGAGAATGGCCGTGAGATCCGGATCCTTGGATTTCCGCAAAGGGGTGGGCACGCAGATCAGGAGGGCATCGGCTTCGGCGAGCGTTTTGAGGTCGGTCGTGGGGACGAACCGCCCCTCCTGGAGAGCGAACTTCAGCTCTTCGTCGGAGAGATCCGAGATGTAAGATCGTCCCTGGGCCAGCGAAGCGCACCGTTCCGGGTCCACATCAATGCCGATGACATGGAGGCCGGCGCGCGTGAATTCCACCGCCATGGGCAGTCCCACGTACCCCATCCCCAGCACCGCGACTTTTGCCGTCCGGTTATTTAGCAGGGTCCGCAGTCGTTCGGAATGGCGGGTCTCTGTATCGGATATTATACTAGCGGTTTCCGGTGTAGCCATAAACGTCTCCTGAAAAGCATAAATCGACGGACAATAAATTTATCGTAGTGATTCGTAAGCATGGATTCGGATGAGGTTCTACAGTACAAGAGAAAGACTCGGATGACTCATCGGTGACGCCCAGAGATATTCGGAAGGTGAGAATCGACAGCCCTGCCACGAGTGCAATTGCACAGCGATAAGCGGCCCCTCGTTCGAGAGGCTCTTCTGCCGAGGCGGATCTGGGGATCAGACGCCCATCACGGATTTCTGGTTCTCGGTGAATTTTTTCTCGGGAGGAAACTCGAGCTTGGGGTCCGGCAGGTAGGTCGGAATGGCTCGCCAGAGCAACCGGCGAATTTCCTCGTCGTCGGAGCAGGCCACGGCCTTTCTAAGCTGTCCCAACAGATCCTCAAAATCCGCTTTTCCCATGAAATTGCCCTGAGCCCGGGTC
>JAHWJO010000403.1 GCA_019348365.1 Armatimonadota bacterium
CAGGACCCGTCGGTCTTCGCCGGCATGTAGAGTCGTTCAACAGGGGAAAACGGGAGTTACAGGAGACAAATTTTGACCCCTTCCGAAACGAATCACCGGGTGGCGCATTATGATGCGGATGCTGAGGAGGCGGCGCTACTCGGCGCAAAGATCTCGCCCGATATTCGGGGACGGTTCATTCCGCTGCCCCTGAACGAGGAGACGGTCGCCGAAGCCTCGGATGTACAGGAGGTGGAGGCGGTGACGGTCTTCGTCCGGTCCCAGGTGACTCGGGACATACTGGAGCGGCTCCCGAAGCTTCGCCTGATCGCTACGCGCTCGACCGGCTTCGATCACATCGATCTGACGACTTGCCGCGAAAAAGGCGTGACGGTCTGCAACGTTCCCACTTACGGTGAAAATACGGTGGCGGAGCATACATTTGGACTCATACTGGCGCTTTCCCGCAACATTCACAAGGCGTGGGAACGGACCCGCCACGGTAATTTTTCCCTGCGTGGGCTGAGAGGGTTCGACCTTCAGGGCAAGACGCTGGGAGTGATCGGAACGGGACACATCGGCCTCCACGCCGCGCGGATCGGCAGGGGGTTCGGTATGCAAGTGCTCGCCCACGACCCGTTCCCGAACGCTTTCCTCTCGGATCTCGTCGGCTTTCGATACGTCTCCCTGGAGGCATTGCTGGCGGACTCGGACATCGTTTCGCTGCACGCGCCCCTCACTCCGTCCACTCACCACCTGATCGACCGGAAACGCATGGCGGCGATGAAACGAGGAGCGCTGCTCATCAATACCGCACGAGGCGGTCTGGTGGATACGGCGGCTTTGCACGATGCTCTGGAGGACGGGCAGATCGGGGGCGCGGCTCTGGACGTGTTCGAGGGGGAGGCGCTGGTCATAGAGGATGCGGCATTGTCCGACCCGAGCCTTTCGGAAGAGGATCGGGCGCTGCTGAGGCAGAATCACGAGATCCTGCGTCGGGAGAATGTCGTGATGACTCCCCACATCGGTTTTTATAGCGTGGAAGCGGAAGACCGCATTCGGGAGACGACGGCCGCCAATTTATTGCACTTCTTTCGCGGAGAACCCATCAACGTGGTGCCAGCGTGATCGGCCACAAGCCGTGAGACTTCTTCCTAACAACGATCGGAGTGTGCCGCCGAGCTGACGCTGGAGCTGGTGGGAGCGGTGATCGAGGCGCTGGAAGCGGAGATGAAACGGGCCGCGCGGGAGCTGAAGTTCGAGGAGGCGGCGGCGATAAGGGACCGGATTCAGAAGCTGAAGACGCAGCACGTCGTGACGGACGAGGAGATGGCGCAGGCGGAGCTGAAGGCAGCGTTCAAGCCGAAGAAGCTACCCCGGCAAAAAGAGGGCATTTTCGGGTAAAGAGAAGGTATATGCCGCGTGGATGTTTCAGTCTGCATCGTCTGGATCAATCGTCAGAGGTCGGAGGGGTCGGTGGAAGTCGCCGCTCGAACTTGAGTAAGGCATTCTCCAGCTGAAGAAGCAGCTTTTCTCGGTCGCTCTCGGCACGTTCATTCGAGCGGTGGACCTCGTACATGAGTCTTTCGACAACCGTCGCCAGTTGGCGAACTTCTTGTTGAGTTGCCTTTAGCTCCTCGCGCAGTTCTCTGACATCGGATTTGTTCTGCTGGATGTCTCGCGCGAACGTGAAGAATTGCGCCATGAGATCTGTGAGCTGCTTCCACATGGCGTGTTATCGAATCCCCTGAAGTCGGGCTAGGATGGCCCGGGTTTCCTCGCGCAATTCGGCGGATTCCGCTTTGAGCCGGGCGATGGCAACATCATCAGCTTTCATCTGCTCGCGCACTTCCGAGAGCTGTTGAAGGATGCGGGCGAAAACGGCTTCGGCTTCCGCTTCATTGGAGGGTGGATTCGTAGTAACTGCTGTATCCATACTGTATCACCTCCTGGCTACAGTATAACACTCATCACGCTTACTCCCAAAGCCACACCGTGACGGACGAGGAGAGGGTGGCGGAGTTGAAGTCAGTGTTCAAGCCGAAGGAGCAATCCATCACCTGAGAGGGTACTTCAGGTAAAGCAGGGGAGGCCGTTTCGCATGGCGGGGCGGATGGGGATTTTCCCGATTTCTTCCATTTCTTCTTTTTCTTCTTTAAGTTCTCCCCTCCTCCACCCATATAGATGACGTAACGTTCGTGAATGCGCCCGTCGACGAAGATGTCCGGCGCGGACCGAACGAGTGAGCCATTTTTCAGGGGCCGAAGACGGCGCGATGCGTACGTCTCCGCCCCTTTTTGTTTGCCTCCCTGACGCACACATGACGGACGGTCCCATCGTGAATGAACAGCCTTTCACCGAAGAGCAAAAACAGTATTTACAGGGGTTCGCGGCGGGCGCGCAGCTCTGGAAAGCGGACCGAGTCCCCGGCGGAAGTCCGGTCGGGTTCGCCTCTCCCTCCACTCCGGGAACTCCACCGGAGCCTCCCACCGAACTCCCCCCTCCCGATTTTCCCGAAGCGATCCACCGCCGCGCCCAGGACCGCTTCCTCGCCGAGGGGAAGAAGCTCGTCCCGGAGGAGTTGGAGAAGCGGAAAAAGCACCCGCTGGACCGCTGGGACGACATCAAGGCGCTGGCGGAACAGGGGGCCTTCCCGAAAGGTACGGAAGTCTTCGCCTGGAAGTTCCACGGAATGTTCTACGTCGCCCCGGCGCAGGATTCGTTCATGTGCCGCCTCCGGTTCTACGGTGGGCTCGTGCGGTCCGACCAGATGCGGGCCGTCGCCGATCTCGCCGAGCGGTACGGCGGGGGCTACGCCGACATCACCACCCGCGCCAACCTCCAGATCCGCGAGATCCGGCCCGAAAACACCGCGAACGTCCTCACCGGCCTTCTGGACGCGGGGATCGTCAACCGGGGCGCGGGGGCGGATAACGTGCGCAACATCACCGGCTCCCCCACCGCCGGCATCGACCCGCAGGAGCTGTACGACGTGCGCCCGCTCTGCCGGGAGCTCCACTACACGATACTTAACCACCGCGAGCTGTACGGCCTGCCCCGCAAGTTCAATATCGCCTTCGACGGCGGTGGGGCCGTCAGCAACCTGGAAGACACGAACGACATCGGGTTCAGCGCGGTGCGGGTCGCGGAGGGAAAGGGCGTACCCGCCGGGGTCTACTTCCGCATGAGTCTGGGCGGGATCACGGGCCACCTCGATTTCGCGCGGGATACGGGCCTCCTCCTCCAGCCGGAGGAGTGCATCCCGGTCGCCCTCGCCGTCCTCCGGGTCTTTATCGAGGAGGGAGACCGCACGGACCGCAAGAAAGCCCGCCTCAAGTACGTCCTCGACCGGATGGGGATCGCCGCCTTCACCGAGGCCGCCCTGAAGCTCGTCCCGTTCGCCCCGCTTCGCTTCCCCCTCGATGAATGCGAGGCACGGGGGCCGGTCGTGAAGGACGGCCACATCGGCGTTCATCCGCAGCGCCAGGACGGCCTCTATTACGTCGGGGTCGTTGTGCCCGTGGGCCGCATGAACGCGGAAGGAATGCGGGAGATCGCGCGGATCGCGGGGCGGTACGGGAGCGGCACGATTCGCCTCACCGTCTGGCAGAACCTCCTGATCTCCGACATCTCCGAAACGGATCTCCCGGCGGTGCAATCGGAGCTGAGCGAAGCGGGGTTCCACTGGAGCGCCTCTCCGGTCCGGCGGGGACTCATCGCCTGCACCGGCAACGGGGGATGCAAGTTCTCGGCATCGGACACCAAGGGCCATGCTCTGGAGATCGGCGCGTATCTGGAAGATCGGGTCCCGCTCGATCAGGCCGTGAACATCCACCTCACCGGCTGCCCGCACTCCTGCGCCCAGCATTACATCGGCGATATCGGCCTCCTCGGCACGAAAGTCGAGGTGGGAGACGACATGGTGGAAGGCTACCACCTGTTCGTGGGCGGCGGCTACGGGGACGATCAGAACCTCGCGCGGGAGATCCAGCGGGGAATCCCGGCGGAGGAGACGCCCGCCGTCCTGGAGCACTTGCTGCTCGCCTATCTGGAGCATCGGCGCGACGCGGAGGAAACGTTCCTTGAGTTCACCCAACGGCATTCCACGGAGGAGCTGTCGGCCCTCTTCGATGCCCGATCCCCTTCCCTCGTCACGGTTTGATTGTCTCTTCTCTGGCCTTTTGAAGGAGTTGTTCCGGCATGACGGTTCCGGTTTTACCAGAAAGCGCCCCGTTCAACCCCGCCCAGCGGGCCTGGCTCAACGGCTTCTTCGCCGGGATACTCGGTCAGGAGCCGGGAGTCGCGGCGGGGAACGGGGAATCGCCTCCCCTCCCCATGGTCACCCCTAACGGTAACGGGGTTGCGCTCCCTCCGGCGGCGGAGGGGGAGGACGGCTACCCCTGGCACGATCCGCTCCTCGCTATGGAGGAGCGAATGAAGCTGGCCGAAGGCCGTCCCCTGGAGCTACGGCTCATGGCCGCCACTGCCCAGCTCGACTGCGGGTCGTGCGGCTATATGTGTCGGTCGTATGCGGAGGCGCTCGCCTCCGGAGCGGATACGGATGTGACCAAATGCGTGCCCGGCGGCAAAGAGACGGCGAAGAAGTTCCGGGAAATCCTGAAAGAGACTTCCTCCCTCTCTTCATCGCCGCCGTCCGCCCCCCCGGCGATCCTCTCGTCCCCTATCGCCCCCGACGCGAACGGGACGGGTGCGCCCGCTCCTCCCTCCCCGCTGCCGATGGCCCCGCCGCCGTCGCTCCTGAGTACGGTCTATGACCGGCGCAACCCGTACCCGGCGAGAATCCTC
>JAHWJO010000404.1 GCA_019348365.1 Armatimonadota bacterium
ACCCTGCGGATCCCGGTCATCGAAGAGGACCTGAAGGTCGAGAAGTCGGGCCGCGTCACGAAAGAGGTCGTGGTCCGCGCCGAGCCGGAAGTCGAGCAGGTGGAACGCGACGTGACGCTCCGCCGCGAGACCGTGGAAGTGGAAGAAGAAGGCGACGTGGACGTGGCCCGCACGGGCAAAAGAGACGCCGGCCTCCGGTAAACGCGGCAGACGGCGACGGATCACGGGAGCGCCCAACGCTGTCCGTGAAACCATCAAAGAACGCCCCAAAAACGGAAGGGGAGGGAAGTCGTTACAACGACTTCCCTCCCCTTCCTATGTACGCCCTCCCATGCCTGCCTTCATGCACCGAGCGTGAGTTCCCGGCGAATGAATGCGGCAACAACAGCACGAAGTTGCCCTCCGGCGACTCCGCCCCCAGCCCGACCTCCAATAGAAGGACGAGGGTTAAAACGATCAGAAGAGCGATAGGGGAGTCCGCGAAGGCGGACTTCGTGCTCCTCCAGGCGCGGTTTCAACCGCCGACCCCCTCCCGTACTCATACTAAATGCCTAATAGAAAGAGCTTAAGGAGTGGAATCCTTAAGCGATTTTGCCCCAGAGATAGAAGAGGACGACGACGCCGATGATGGCGAAAGCGAGGGAGACCAGAATCATGCGCGGCCCCAGGGGACGGAATTTCCTTCGGGCCAGCATCCGTTCTGTCTCCAGGTAACGCCACGTTCCGAATCCGACCACCATCAGGCCCGACAGGACGAAGACGAGCGCCACCCAGACGCCGTTGATGATCATCTGGGAGGCCGTACCCGTGGGAGCCGCGGCCGGACCGCCACGAACCCCAGTCCGATCAGGGTAAACCCGGTCCGCAGCCACGCGAGATACGTCCGTTCGTTCGCCAGGTGGTCGCGGACCCAGCTGTCCGGTCGCCCCTCCAGATTCATGTCATCGTCATTCATTGAATTCTTCTTCCTTCCGTCCCCCGGAATTCGGGAGAGCGGCCTTCCTGATATTTTCACGTATATACCCCGCCCGTCACCTCTTCATCGCGCTGGATCCTACCGTTGTACCCCGTTGAGCAGAGGCGGGGAGATCTGAATGGAAGGGGTAGGGGATCCGATGGGACGGAGGTTCTCGGTGGGAGGGTGGGGGACCTCTCCCCCGGCCCCTCCCCGACGCGGGGAGGGGAGCCGAATGCATTCAGGGATCGATTAATTCCCTTTGGTACTGTCCTCCCTGTTCGAACTCCTACATGGACAGTTCTTCCCTCGCGGGATGGCGGCATGGGCCGAATGACAGCAGGACCGGGGCGAGGCCATGAGCCGACAGGTTTACCCGGCGCGGGGTTCGGCTATGAGAAACCTGGAAGGCGGCCCGGCGATAGTCGGTAACCTGGCGTGCAGCAGCAACGAGGAGCGAACGTAAGAGGGTCGGGAGGGCAGGCATGACGCGCGTGGACGCCGGGGAGCTGCTGGACGAGCGGGATCAACCGTTGGAGGATGTGGAGGCCAGCCTTCGGGACGTGCAGCGCGTCAACCGCTTCCTGTCGGGCATCTCCGTCACGCGGGGGCACCTGCTGCGGCTGATCCGGCGCTCCTCCGCCGGGCCGTCCGTCGGCTCACCCTTCACGGTCCTTGACCTGGCGACCGGGAGTGGCGACATCCCCCGCGCGATCCTGAACCGGACCCGGAAGGAGGGCTGCCGCCTTCGATACGTCTGCCTCGATCTCCATCCGTCCATTCTGGAGGTCGCCCGCCGTCAGAGCGAAGGGTATCCGGAGATGGAGTTCGTGCGGGGCGATGCCCGCGCCGTCCCCTTTGCGGAGAGGAGCTTCGACTATGTCACCTGTTCCCTCGCGCTGCACCATTTCGGGCCGGAGGACGCCGTCCGCATCCTGAAGGAGATGGACCGGGTGAGCCGCCGGGGGCTGGTGGTGAACGACCTGCGCCGGAGCCGCGTCGCGTGGGCGCTGATCTGGCTACTCACCCGCGTCTTCCGGGCGAACCGCCTCACCCGCCACGACGGCCCGGTCTCCACGCTTCGCGCCTACACCCCCGGGGAACTGAAAGCCCTCGCCGAACGGGCCGGACTGGCGGACGCCAAAGTGCGCCGTCATGCATTCTACCGGATGGCTTTGACTCTCGAAAAAGGAGCCGTAGAAAGGGAGGGAAGGGGATGCGGGTGATCGTGGTCGGGGGAGGCCCGGCGGGGAGCATGCTGGCGCTGCATCTGGCGCGGGGCGGGGTGGACGTGACGGTGCTGGAGAAAAGCCGCTTCCCTCGTGAAAAAGCCTGCGGCGAGTTCATCAATCCTCTGGGGGTACGCTGCCTCGCGGAAGCGGGGCTGCTGGAGTCCGTGGAAGGGTTGGGAGCGCGGTGGGTGAGCCATGCTTCCCTGTTCTTCCCCTCCGGCGGTTCGGTGTCGGCCTTACTGGACGGGACAGGGGAGACCTTTGGCCTTTCCCTGCCCCGCCGGGAGTTCGATGCGCTTCTCCTTCAACGGGCGGAGGACGCCGGGGCGGAGGTCCGGCAGGGGTTCCGGGTGCAGAACATTGAGAGGGAAGGGGGATCGGCATCCGGCGCGTGGCGGGTCACGGGCTACGAGTCGGGAAAAAGAGTGAGCGTGGAAGGGGAGCTGCTCGTCGGGGCGGACGGGGCCGGGTCGGTCGTGGCCCGGCGGCTGGGCTGGCTCCGGCCCTCATGGCCGCAGCGGATGGGCATCACCGCGAGCTTCCGGGGCGTGGAAGTGGAAGCTCAAACGATCGAGATGCACCTGTTGCCGGGAGCTTACTGCGGGGCGGTCGGGCAGGGGGAAGATATCACGCACCTCGGCGTGGCGTTCGATTACCGCAAGGGGGACTGGCCCGCCGGAGTCTCCGCCGCGCAGCTTTTCATAGAGCGGGTGGATCGGTTTCCGGGCCTGAAGGACCGCGTGAGGGAGGGGCAGCTGGCGGCGGAGGTCAAGGCATTCGGGCCGATGTCGGTCCATGCGGTCCGGCGCGTGGGGGACGGCGCGCTGCTCGCCGGGGATGCTGCCGGGTTCCTCGATCCCGTCACCGGGCACGGGATCGGGTTTGCGCTCTGCTCCGCGCGCCTCGCCGCCGAGACGATCCGGCAGGCGCTGGAGACGGGAGACCTCACGGAACGCGCGCTGCGCTCGTATGAAGCCGCTTACCGGCAGACGCTCGGCCCGATGCTCCGTCGGTATCGTGGGATTCAGCGGCTCCTGTCCCTCCCTCCCGGCGTTTTGCGCCCGGTGGGATACGCGCTGGAGCGATGCCCCGCCTTGGCCGGGTCGCTCATCCGGGCAGGGGTGGAGGACCGGGCGAATCCGGGGTCGAAACACCCCCGATTCTCCCGCCCGGCCTTCCCGATCTCCCGTTAACCCGCAGAGGACAGACGTAGAGACTCCTACCTGTGATCCTGTGATTCCGAATTCTCCTCGTCCTCCCGAGCGGGGAACTCCCATCCATGCCCTTCCGACTCTCTCTCATGTCATTCCGAACGGAGTGAGGAATCTGACCCCGAGGACGCAAGACTCTCTCCTGTATCGAAAGCCTCTCTTACTCATGGTCAGATCCTTCGACTTCGCTCGGGATGACATGAAGGTACTTATCGGGAGGATAAGAAGCGATTGCTTACGGGTGCGTCCTGAGACAGAACCCTTGATTCTCTCCCGGCGTCTCGATTTCCAGCGACGGCACTGCGGCGGACTTTGCTGCAAACCGAGCATTACGGCTACACTGGTGGATAACGGTCCCCGGAGAAGGACAAGAAATCGCAGGAAGGAGCAACGCATGGCCGAGTCGCCCGGAGAGGCGATACAGAACCGCATCCGGATGGAAGCCCCCTGGCGAACCGTGTTCGAGCTGGCCTCGGAGGTGGAGCGATGGCCGGAATTCCTGCCTCACTACCGGTGGGTGCGAACGCTGGAGCAGCGGGGAGAGGGCCGCGTGGTGGAGATGGCGGCGCGACGCGGCTTCTGGCCGGTGAAATGGACGGCGCTGCTGGAGCCGAAAGCGGACGAGCGGCGCATCTACTTCCACCATCTCAAAGGTCCGGCGCGGGGCATGCGCGTGTACTGGGAATTAATCGAAAGGGAGGGCGGCACCGACGTGACGATCCACCACGAGTTGAGCCTGGAAACGCCGATCATCCGCACCCGGCTGGGCAAGTGGATCGTTACGCGGGGATTCATCCACCCCATCGCCGGCAGGACGCTGGCCTGCATGAAGCGCGTGGCCGAAGGAGAGCGAACCCGCAGCGCACGCGAGGCCCGAGGAGCCGAGGAATGAACGAGAGAGAGGTCGTTGTGACCGGAATCGGGGCGGTCTCCCCCATCGGGATCGGGCAGGAAGGGCTGTGGGAAGGGGTCCTCGCGGAAAAAAGCGCAGTGGACCGCATCACCTGCTTCGACCCCTCCCCGTTCCGGTCGCAGATAGCGGCGGAGGTTCGTGGCTTCGACCCCCTCGATTACATGGATGCGAAGCGGGTCCGGCGGCTGGACCGGTTCGCGCAATTCTCGCTGGCGTCGGCCTTGATGGCGCTGGAGGACGGCGGGCTCTCGCCGGGGGCGGTGGAGCGGGACCGGGGCGGCGTCTTCATGGGGTCGGCGCTGGGCGGCGTCTCGATGGCCGAATCCGAGCACGTGAAGTACCTGAAGGACGGCCTCCGCGCGGTGGACCCGTCCCTCGCCCTGGCGGTGTACGGCGGGGCGAGCTCGTGCAACATCGCGATCGATCTCGGCTTCACGGCGGCGAACAGCTCGAACTCGAACAGC
>JAHWJO010000405.1 GCA_019348365.1 Armatimonadota bacterium
GACGAATTTGGAGGTAGATCGGATTGGTAAGCGCCGCCATCCGGCCATCCTCACGGAGGAGCTCGGCGCGCAGGTAAGAGCGTGGGCGGGCCGCATCCCCCGTTATCGCTTCTCGTATCGTGATCTCATCCCCCTCCACCCGGATCTGTCGGTCCAGATCCGGCCCGATCAGCCGGAGGGTCAATCCCTTGCCCCCTCGAACCCTCACTTCGACGGGAACGCTCCCCCTCCCGCGATTCACAAGGAGGGTATCGCCGGGAAGCGTTTTTCCTTCGTTGGCGGTGAGATAGAGCTCCGGTCCCTTCGGGCTTTCTGAGAGGAAGGCGCGGCCTTGCCGGAGCCCTTCCATAATGGCCGGTTGGGAGAGCCGGTCCGCATGCACCCAGACGACAGGCAACAGGGGATCCTCTCCCCGGTGATAATCGGTGCCGCCCAGGGCGTGGATGCGTCTCCCGGACCGGAGCAGATCGTCCCATAAATTGAGGGCCTGGCGGTCGTCCGGGGTCCACGCCCCGTTCCACACCTCGATGGCGTCCGCTTCTTGCCATTCCTCCGCCGGGTACCGCCAGGAACAGGTCGTGCAGCCCGCGAAGGGGTGGTTGAGGATGAAGATCGCCCCCTGTCGATGCGATTCCCGGATGATCCCCGGCAGCCGGCCGTCCCCGCCGTCGATCCGGAAGTCGAACCAGTGGCCGGGATGCATCCCGATGAGGTTGGCGTGGCCGAAGGGAGAGGTAAATTCGACTCCGGCGAGCAGCAGGTGGTCGGGGTGAGCGCGGGCGGCTCCGGCGAGCTCGTAATGGGCGCGGGGGGTGTTGTGGTCCGTCGAAGCCATGAAGTCGAACCCGGCAGCCCGGTTCCGGGCGACGACCTCGGCAAGCGTGCGCCCCCCGTCGGAGTGGATCGTATGGGTGTGGAGATTGCCCGCGTACCAGCCCGGCTTCGGGTTCAGCACTCCGGGGCGGTATGGGGGCACAGCGCGCATTCGCCGGGGCGGTTTCGGTCCGTCAAAGTCGAAGGTGACGGTGTACCGGTAGCCCAGACCTGATGGGGTGGGGCGGATGTACCACTGCGCGAGATGCCAGCGGCCCGCCGGAATCGGGCCGGGGAGATACCAGGGCGCGGAGGTGTCGGCGTGACCGGTCAGGACCAGATCGCCGGGATGGCCGCCCTGCCACCCCCGGAAGCCGGGGCCGCCGTATCGGTACCCGCGCGGATCGAACAGGCCGAGGTCCACCGTATTGCGCTGTTTGGGGTCCGGCCCGTGGTCGTACGACCGTTTCACCGTGATTCGGGTGACGCCTTCCGGGACGAGGAAGGGGGAATAACGGATCGAAGTGGCGCTGACCGCCGCTTCAGAGGGCGCACGCCTGCCTTCGATGATGATATTCTGGGGCGGTTTCACCGCAGAGGCGCTGAGTTGGGGAGTCGACGCCGGAAAGAAGAGGAAGAGGGCGGCAAAACGAATCAGGAATCGGGGGGCCGACATTCTCATCCTCCGTAAGTTCTCCGCGTCTCTGCGCCTCTGCGGTGAGAAGAGAATCAGCCGGTAAACTCCCGGAAGATCAGCGTGGCATTGTGCCCGCCGAATCCGAACGAGTTCGACATGGCGATCTGCGCTTTTACCTCGCGGGCCTCGTTCGGGACGTAGTCCAGGTCGCATTCGGGATCGGGATTTTCGAGGTTGATGGTGGGAGGGAGAATCCCATGGCGCAAAGCCTCGATGCAGGCGATGGCCTCGATCCCGCCCGCCGCACCGAGGAGATGCCCGGTCATGGACTTCGTGGAGCTGACGGGCACCGTTTTCGCGTCGTCGCCGAAGATCGACTTGATCGCGAGCGTTTCGGCGATGTCCCCGGCTTCGGTGGAGGTCCCGTGAGCGTTGACGTAATCGATCTCCGAGGGCTGGAGTTTCGCTTTACGAAGAGCCATCTTCATGGCGCGGGCCGCGCCTTCACCGCAGACCGACGGCTGGGTGATGTGATAGGCATCGCCGGAGAGGCCGTAGCCGATCAACTCGGCGTAGATCGGGGCTCCCCGCCGCCTCGCGTGTTCCAGCTCCTCCAGCACCAGCACCCCGGCCCCTTCGCCAAGCACGAACCCGTCCCGCTCCTTATCCCAGGGACGGCTGGCCCGTTCGGGGGCGTCGTTCCGCCGGGAGAGGGCTTTCATGGAGCTGAAACCCGCCACGGAAGTCCGGGTGACGCTGGCTTCGGTCCCGCCGCAGATCATGGCGACGGCATCCCCGCGCCGGATGATCTCGTACGCCTCGCCGATGGAGTGGGCGCCCGTCGCGCAGGCGGTGACGATACAGGAGTTCGGCCCGCGCGCGCCGGTGCGGATCGAGACGTGGCCGCTCGCCATGTCGCAGATCATCATGGGGATGAGGAACGGGCTGCACCGGTCCGGTCCCTTCTCGAACATGGCGCGCTGGTTGATCTCCCACGTTTCGATTCCGCCGATACCGGAGCCGATGAGGACCCCCACCTGGTCCGCGAGCTCGGTGTCACTGAGATCGAGGCCGCTGTCGGTGAAGGCTTCCATGGCCGCGACGAGGGCGAGCTGCGTGTAGCGGTCCATCCGCCGAAGGTCTTTTTTATCGACGACGGGGGAGGGGTCGAAACCGGGGGCCTCCCCCGCGATTTGAGCGTCGTAGGGGGAGGGGTCGAAGAGGGTGATCGTGCGGATGCCGGAGCGTCCCTGAGCCAGCCCGTTCCAGTACTCGGCGACGGTGCAGCCCAGAGGAGTCACTGCTCCCCGCCCGGTCACGACGACACGGGTGTCAAACGACATGGCGCTGTCTAGCTCTCTGTCTTCTGGTTGATATAATCGACGGCGGCGCCGACGGTGCCCAGCTTCTCGGCATCCTCATCGGGGATCTCGACATCGAATTCCTCTTCCAGAGCCATGACCAGCTCGACCACGTCGAGGGAGTCCGCGCCCAGGTCTTCGATGAACGAAGCTTCCGGAGTGATCTGTTCGGGGTCCACCTGAAGCTGCTCGGCCACTACCTTCTTCACACGATCGAATGTCGCCACGCTGTCACCTCCTCTGCCACAGATAGGGAGCCGCCGCCGCCGTTCCGATCCCGGCAGAGTGAGCAAAGGGATCGGCGGACGGGTGTGCCGGAGACGGAAAACGAAAAGAAGCCATGGACGCCGGCGGTCCCGGCCCGGAGGCGCAACGGTGAACCGCACCGAACGGACCTACGGAAGTCCTGTAATTCAGGAAATTCAGGCGGGGCAGAGCGTCCCCCCGCCAGACCGCTATATTGTAGACAGGGCCGTTTGAGCGTGTCAACTGCGATTTACGACGCTCCCCAACAAACGATGCCCCGAATGCGATACAGTGGTATTATGACGCAAGCGTCACTGATATTCAGAGGAAACTTACGCCTGCGCTCCGTAAGAGAGGCGGCAGGAATGCTCCTCCTCTCTCCAGCAAAGGATGACTTACGGGTCCTCCCCTGTTCCGTTTGACTCCGCCGGAAAGGAAGTCATGAATCTACGTTCTACCCTGTCATTGCTGTTCTCCGCAGGGGCTCTTTTGGCCCTCTCCGTCTCCTCCGCGAAGACGGCCCGTAACGGTTCGCCCGTGCCGCCGCCTTACGTGGCCCCGAAAGTCCTCGTCCTCAATTTCGATCCGATCATCGAGGCGGAGGGGGGCCGGCGCCTCCATGAGGTCGCGAAGTGGAACGATCCCCGCGCCCTCACCCAGGGCTACATCGATGACGTTCGGAAAGCCAGCGGCGATTACGTCCGCTACCGGGTCGTGGAGTGGCGTGACGTGGATGCCTATCCGGTGAAGAAGGACGGCTTCCGCTATACGGATGAGAGCTACCTGAGCGCTTTCCGCAAGAAAACGGAGTGGCATCAGCCCGACGCCATCGATTACGTGAAGCTCATCCGGGAATTCGATCTGGAGCGGCGCGTCGAATCCGGAGAGATCGACGAAGTGTGGGTCCACTCGATGCCGTACGCCGGCATGTGGGAATCGACGATGGCGGGGAAGGGGGCCTACTGGTGCAACTCGCCGCCCGTGCCCGGTATCGACACCTCACGGATCTTCGTCATCATGGGCTTCAACTACGAGCGCGGCGTCGGGGAGATGCTCGAAAACCTCGGCCACCGCACCGAGTCGATCCTGACCCATGTGTACGGGAGCTGGGAACCCAAACCCACCCACGCCTGGAACCGCTTCACCCTGTACGACAAGCAGGTGAAGGAGGTCCCGGAGCTGATGGGTCAGCTCGCGGCGTGCGGGAACGTACACTACGCCCCGAACAGCACGAAAGACTACCAGTGGGGCAACCCCACCCCTGTCTGGAGCACCTGCAGCGACTGGCGCAACTACCCGAACCTGTCCGGGCAGCGAGAGTTCGTGGATGCGTCGGAGTGGGGCAACGGCGACATCCGCAAACACCACGTCTGGTGGTTCTCGCACCTGCCGCGAGCGCGGGGCCGCACCGACGGCAAGCTGAACAACTGGTGGGGTTATGTCGCCGACTTCAATCGCTATCCTGAAAGCCGGGAGTGAGAAGAGTGGCGCAATCGAAAATGGTATGGGGGAGCGGGATCCCGGCGATTCAAATCGCGGCTACAACGGCACAAAGCATGTCCTGAGCGTAGTCGAATGGATCGACCTGCGCCGACTTGAACCCCAACTGTTTACCCAGACTCTTTTCGGTAGTGACAAAAAAATTTGGTTCTTCGCTATTCAGTGTGGGAAAAGCAGGAAGAGAAGAAGAGAGCCG
>JAHWJO010000406.1 GCA_019348365.1 Armatimonadota bacterium
TGGTTCTCCACCTCCTCCACGCCATGAATGCTCTCCGCCAACTCTCCTGCCAACGCCTTCAGCCGCTCGTCGGGCGCAAAGCCCTCCAGAGTGACGACACCGTCCCCTACATGGACGCGAAGGTCGCATTCACGTAGCTCTGCGGCGTTCTGGATCGCCTTCTTCACGCGTATTCCAAGCACCGTATCCGAAACGAGCACGTCCCCCTCCCCAGGGTCCTCCTGTCCTCTCCAGAAAGATGAGCCGGAGGGAGCGTCAAGGACAGGAATGAATCCTCATCTCCCCTCCCCTTCCTCTCAGTAATTGACTTGAACGGGGGTGATCTAAACCCCGCTCGAGTCGGGCTCAGGCGTTGATACTCCTTCCCGAACACCTTTACATCGTCCGGAGAGGCAACGGGGTCGTCGGCAATCCTGCTACAATCCCATAGCCGTACGTTGATTTTAACTTTCCGCGATGTGCCCCACGACCTCTGGAGAGCCGCCATGACCTATCATGCCTGGGTGATTCTCGCGTCCGTCCTGATGCTCGTCGGGTTGGCCGGGACGGCGCTTCCCGTCCTCCCCGGCATCACGCTGATGTTCTTCATCGCCGTGGTGTTCGGTTTCGCGGACCGGTTCCAACACCTCACGGGTCTGGAGGTCTTCGTCCTGTTCGCTCTCACCCTCTTCTCCCTGGGCGTGGACTATTTCGCGGGGCTGCTGGGAGCGCGGTACGGCGGCGCATCGGCGAAAGCGATGGTAGCCGGAGTGATCGGCTTCATCCTCGGCCTGATCCTCTTCCCGCCCTTCGGAGGGCTGATCGGAATCTTCGCGGGGGTGCTCCTCGCCGAGCTTTACCTCCACCGGGACCAGCGCCGCGCCTTGCGAGCCGCGTCGGGCAGCCTCATCGGGACGCTGGCGGGGATCGTGATCGGCGTGGTCATCGGCGTGATCTTCCTTGCCCTTTTCATCTGGTTCGCCTGGGCTTAAGTTCCTGTGAACAATAATAAAGGCAGCCTGGTTTCGGCTCAGCCTCGTATCAACCACAGTGCCCGGCGAATGAATTCGCGGCAACAACGGAACGAAGTCCCCCTGCGGGGACTTCACCCCCGGCATATACTTTTTGCATGAGAGATTGGGCCTGAAGTCGGCGTAGGCCGACTTTGCGCCCTTGTTGCCCGCGAATTCATTCGCCGGGCAGAGGTTGAATCGGTCTCGCCCCCGTCAAACTCCGTCTTCTTCCACAAATTCGAGCAACGACCGTAGCTCCTCCCGCATCCGTTCACACTCGCGGTCTTCGGTTCCGCCCCGATACGGCTCCACCCGGATGTTTCCTACCTGCCCCACCAGGAAATCGGGGTGATCGTCCACGCAGAGGTCCGGCTTCAGGCCGAATTCCCGCTTGCTCCGGAATTCGAAGATCCAGGGGAGCAGCCCGAACCGCTCGGCGAAAACCCGCGCGTAACCCGCGCCCGCCGTGCTCCAGAGAGTGACTTCGTGCCCCGCCTCCGCCAGCTCGCGCAGCAGCTCCGCCGTGCCGGGCCGCATCTCCCGCTCATCGGTCGAGAGCAGCGTGCCGTGAACGTCAAAGAAGATCTTCACGGATCTGATCCAGGGCCGCGACGATGAGGGGAATCTCTTCCTCCTCCACCGTGCGGAAATCGAGGAGGACCCGGCCCCCCTGAGTCCGCCCGATGATCGGGGGCTCGCTCCGGCGGAGTCGGAAGGCCAGTTCGGAATCCGTCACGTTCTCCGCTTGCAGCGACAGGAGGAAGGTGGGAAGCTCCTCCTCGGGCAGCGATCCACCCCCCACCTGCGAGGTTCCGGCGACGATCTCCCCGGCAAAAGTCGCTAGAAGAGAGGCGTTCACTCGCTCCGCCATGTTCCGAATCGTTTCGGGCGTGCGGCTCAGGTAGCGGAGGGTGGGAATCTCCTCCCACGCGCGTTCTGCGTCGTACAGATGGAGGGTGGCTTCCAGGGCCGCCAGGGTCATCTTGTCGCACCGGAGCGCGCGGGCGAGCGGGTGGCGCTTCACCGGCTCGATGAACTCCTTCCGCCCGAGGAGTATCCCGGCCTGCGGGCCGCCCAGCAGCTTGTCTCCGCTGATCGCAACGAGATCCAGCCCGGCCCGGATGCTTTCGCTGACTTGAGGCTCCTGCCCCACCCCGCGCGCGGCGAGGTCCGCCAGCGCGCCGCTGCCCAGGTCCTCCATCACCGGGATGCCGTGCTCCCGTCCCAGCGTCACCAGTTCCTCGGAGGCGACCGTCTCCGTGAACCCGACGACCCGGTAGTTGCTGGGGTGGACCTTGAGGAGGAGCGCGGTGTCCGGGGTGAGGGCCTTCCGGTAATCCTCCAGGCGAGTCCGGTTCGTCGTGCCGACCTCGACCAGCCGCGCGCCCCCGCTCTGGATGATCTCCGGGATGCGGAATGACCCGCCGATCTCGACGAGCTGCCCCCGCGAGACGATGACCTCCCGCCCGGCGGCAAATGCCGTCAGAGCGAGGAACACGGCGGCGGCGTTGTTGTTGAAGACCGCTGCCGCTTCGGCCCCGGTGAGGCGGCAGAGCAGATCAGCGATGTGGGACTGGCGGCTGCCCCTCAGTCCGGTCTCTAAATCCATCTCCAAGTTGGAGTGATGTCCCGCCACCTCGACCATGGCTTGCAGCGCCGAGGGGGCGAGGACGGATCGTCCCAGGTTGGTATGGATGACGATTCCCGTGGCGTTGATGACCCGCCGCAATGAGGGTTGGAAGAGAAGGCCCAGCCGGTTCTCGGCTCTGTCGAAGAATTCGTCTTCGTTCCGAGGTGCGGCGTTCCCGGCGTGGATAGCATCTCGGGCTTCCTCCAGGAGGGACCGCATCGCATCCGTCACCCGTCGTCGGGGGTAACGGCTCAGGAGGTCCTGCCCGCGCGGGGAGCGCAGCAGGCGGTCCAGTTGGGGAAGCCGGGAATAAGCGGACTCGGACATGTCATCACTATGGTCGAAGATGAGGAGGGAATCAATATGCCGGGCTCCGGCCTTACCTTCCGACCCTTTGACAAACTCCGGTACGAATTAGAGGGGGAGGTGCGCACCTCCCCCTCGGTCATGCTGATGTTCTGATCTCCCGGAAGCTTACTGGAACTTGTTGGTAACCGGGAAGCCGGGATCCGGGAAGACGGTGACGTGGTACTCGCCGGGCGGCACGCTCAAGTTGAAGGAACCGTCGGCGGCGAGCGCAGCAAAGAGGAAGAAAGTCAGCGGCGCCACCAGCTTCGATCTGTCGGGGCAGGCGCCGCCCTCACAGAAGGCCTGAAGGTCTTGAGGGGAAGCGGTCTGCATCTGGCTGACGCCGTCGAGGCTGATGGAACTGATCGAAATGCTTCCCTTGGTGATCGGCGCGCCGTCCGGCCCCACCACCTTGCCCGCCAGCTTGACCCGTGCCGAGGGGAACGGGGGAACCTGGATCGGATGCACCGTGTCCGCCTGGAGGTTCAATTCCCCAATTCGATAGGACCAACTCCCTTCCTGGCCTGTCGTGCCGAGGGAGTGGCTGAAGCTCAAACCGTAATTTCCTGTCGCGGCCTGAAGGGCATACTGCCCGCCCTTGACCTGGGTGGACGCGTACTTTCCGGTGAAGCTTCCCGTAGTCGTTGTGTCGGACAGGATGACCTGCGATGTGCCGGGAGGGAGCGTCCCGCCCCCGGTCACCGTCACGGTTCCGGAGAGGTTCACCAGCGGCGGCGCGGACAGATTCTGCGTCGTGTTCCCCGTGACGGTGATCGTCTCCAGCGCGGGGACGCTCGCGAACCAGTCGTTCTCTTCTCCGGTGGCGTTGAAATTCGCCCGGTATACACCCGCCGGAAGCTGGACCGAGTAAGTCCCGTCCATGGAGAACACGGAGGAAGACGACCCGCTTACCTGGTTCAGGGGCTGGCCGTTGGCGTCTCGGACCTGCTGGATGCTGAAGAAGATCGGCGGTTCCTGATCGCCGGGAGCCGTCACCGTGCCGGAGACGGTGAAGAGAGGCGGCATGGCGGGCGTCGCCAGGTCGCGGGTGGTGTCGGCAGTGACGGAGACCGTGATTCCCGTCGGCACCGTCACGACCGAGGTGGAGGGGATAATGCCGCCACTCGAGGTCGCCATCCGGCTGAAGTAGGCCGTGTAATTCCCCGCCGGCACGCCGGTGATGTAGCTGCCGTTCTCGATCTTGGTACTGGCGGTGATCTGCTGGGCTTCGTCGACGAAGAAGAGGGAGTCGTTTTGCCCGGCACCGGTGATCGTGCCCTGGAGCTTGAACCCGCCACTCAGCTTGATCTCTCGATTCGTATCCGCGTGGACGGCCAGGGGATTGATGATGGTCGGCAGAGGTACGCCGCCGATGGGGCCGGGTTCCAGCTCGCAGATCGAGCGCGCCCCCGGCCAGGGGTCGACCGTCGTGTTCCCGACGATCTTCTGCAAGATGGAAATGGCATCCGATACATTGACGGTTTTATCGCCAAAGATGCCGTTGGCCGCCACCGGCGAGACATCGGCGGCGCAGACCTGCGCGGGCGAGGCTTGAATGAGATTGACGGAGATTTGCAGCGCCGTGGTGGCATCCCCCACATTCACCGTGCCGTCGAGATTGGCGTCCCCGTACAGGACCTGCGACTGGGCGGGCACGGCGGAGATAAAGAGGGCGGCGGCGAGGGCCAGCCAAGATTGGAATGATCGCATCATACACCTCATGTGGACAGGAAGGGGTGGAGGTTCGGCGCAGATATTATAGGAACCGAATATAAGA
>JAHWJO010000407.1 GCA_019348365.1 Armatimonadota bacterium
GGAGAGGGGCCGTCGCGAACGGAGGTGAGCGACGGGGTGAGGGCGACTCCCCGACTCTCCGACCCAAGACTCCCCGACTGCCCCTGATAGGGCCAGCGCGAAGCGGGGGGGTGAGGGCGACTCCCTGACTCCCTAACTCCGCAATTTCCCAACTCCCTCACTTGACCGCGATGATCTCCAGCATCCCGTACTCCACCCCGCCGATCTCCACCTGCTTCTGCTCCATCCGCTCCATGGCGTAGTCTTCCATTTTCTCCTCGGCGTACTCGGGGGTCCAGAAGCGCCGGGTGAATCCCTCGTAGTTGTAGACGTTCGGCTCCAGCTCCTCGCCTTTGCCGTAGAGGGGGTCGTTGCTGGAGCGGATGCCGAACATCAGGAATCCGCCGGGCAGCAGGCTGCGGTACACCTCTTCGAGGATGAAGCCCGTCTCTTCATCGGTAAAGTTCTGGTTGAAGAAGTTCCACGAGTAGACCGCGCTGAAGAAGTCGTCCGAGATCGGGAGGTCGTCGAGGATGTCGTTCCAGACCGGATTGATCATCGTCACGAGCGGCGTGCCGGAAACCCGCTTCTGAAGCAGGGTGATGCCCACCTCCGAAGCGTCGAGGGGGAGAATTTCCAGGTCGTACTGGGCGAGCAGCACGCTGTCGCGACCGTAGCCGCACCCCAGATCCATCACCATCTGTTCCACGCCCCGCTCGACCAACAGCTCCCCGCATTCGGCGGCGAAGGGGGTGGGCTCGGTCCCGAAGACCGTCGGGTTCGCCGTGTACAGCTCATCCCAGTAGCGTATATCCTGAATCGTGCCACCTCCGGATTTCCGAAATCTGTAAGAATGACCCGCGCGGGTCGAGAGCGAATAAGGGAGAGCAAAGAGCCGCGTGACTCTGAAGCATCATAGCAATCCAACTGTGAAATAGGGAAGCGCCGGCCGGGGAGTTACACGGGCTTCCCTCTGCTGCATTGATCGGGACACCGCCTTCGGGTACACTCATGAGCATGAACGAAGCCATGCAGAAACTCCATGATCTTCACCGGATCGACGAGCGGATTCACCGCGTGCAGAAGAACCTCGCCGCTCTGGAAGAGCCTCCTCCCCTGACGGCCCAGCTCAAGAAGGTGATCGCTGAGCTGGAAAGACAGGAGGCCATGCTCCAGAAGGCTCAGGTGAACCTCCGGGAGGCGGAGCTGAATCTCAAATCCCTGGAAGCGAAGCGGGAGCAGGACCGGCAGAAGCTGTACAGCGGCAAGATGGTGGGGACGCGCGAGCTTCAGGCGCTGGAACGGGAGATCGAGAATCTGGGGAACGCCGTCTCCGCCGCCGAGGAACGCGTCCTCGAAGCGATGGAGCAGATCGAGCCCCTGCAAGCCAACGTCGGCAAGCTGAAAGAGTATCAGGCGAATGGCGAAGCCAAGCTCGATTCCCTCCAGCGGGAGCGGGAGCAGGCGCGGAAGAAGCTCCAGGCCGACCTGGCCGAAGCCCGGCCCCTGCGCGATCCGGCAGCGCAGGCGGTCGAACCGGGCTTATTGAACACTTACGAAAAGATCCGCGCCCGGCTGGGCCATCCGGGCCTGTCGGTCGTGACGGGCGGGGCGTGCGGCTTCTGCCATACTTCCCTCCCCTCCTTCGTCATGCGGGAACTTCAGGAGGGGAAAGTCCTCCAGTGCGACTCCTGCTCCCGAATCTATTATCTCCCGGAGGCGGAGAGCACGGAGTGATCGTCATTCATTAGCGGGCGGCAGTGAAGGAGCCGTTTCCGGCTCGGGAAGGGATTGCAGCGCCTCCTCTACCCCTTCCTCCACGCGCTCCCGCTGCCCCCGGTTCCGTGTGAGATGAGGCATGAGTCCGGTGCGGAACTTCTTCATCGCTTCCCCGTAGATCCGCCGGGCCTCACCTTCCTGCAATTGCCCGCCCGACTCGAACCACGCGATGGCCGCCGCGCCCAGCGCCGCCGTCCCCGCCGCCGCATACGCCCCACTGATCACGCTGCCGCCGAACGGGATCAGCTTCGTGATCTGCCGGAACCCTTCCCGGAGGACGATTCCGCCCGCAAACGTCGCCATCAACTCCTTCGCCCGGTCCAGCGACATCTTGTAGCCGTACAGCTTCCCGATCTCCAGTACCATCATGGACTGGATCGCCGTGAGGGGGATCACGTCGGCAATGGGGATCGGCTCCCACCCGATGGCTCCGGCGAGCGCCGCCGCCGTCGCGACCCGCTGCCGCGCGACCTCTTTCTGATACCGGGGCAGGAGGTCGCCAATGATGTTGAGGACGCGCGGGTCGAGGAGGGCCAGGGCTTTCATCAGCTCGCCGAGGTGATACCCCGTCTTGCACGAGATCGCGAGGACTTCGGTGCGGAGGATGCGCTCCGCCGATTCGACGGCATCCCCTTCAAACGCCTTCACGAGATCAATCTTGTTCAACGCAACAACGGTCGGCTTCCCCAGGGCCATCACCTGATGATAGATGGAGCGGTAGCTTTCAGTGATGCCCGTCCCCGCGTCGAACAGGAGCAGGATCAGGTCCGCCTCCTTCGCCGCCTCTATCGCCTTTCGGGTGCGGTCCTCGCCCCCCGCTTCCTCCATGCCGGGCGTGTCCGCCACCTTGAACGGCCCGACCGACACCCATTGGGTCTCCTGGGTGGTTCCGGGGATGGGAGAGACTTTCGCCACCTCCTTGCCCGTCAGCGCGTTGACCAGGGTGCTCTTGCCGGAGTTGACGGGCCCCACAATGGCGATCTCGCGCGGGTTGTCGTCGAAGGTGGCTTTGGCCTGATCGTAGACTTTATCGAACAGGGTGCGGAGCGACTTCGGCAGGACCGGCAGGCGGTCGAGCAGCTGCGCCGCGCGAGCGCGCTGCGATTCCGGCAGCTTCTCCTGCCACTCCTCCAGCAGTTTGACCCAATCGTCCGGCAGCCCCTCGAACCGCTCCCTGATATTCGCCATGCCGTCTCCTTCCGTTTTGCGGTGCTCCGTTTCTCTTATTGTACCGATTTCCGGCCATGAGAGATTCCCCCCTCCGTCACCGTACAAAACGAACGGGATGAACCCGTCGTTCATCCCGTTCCCGTCTCAGCGACTTACCGGCTTAGCTTCATGATTGCAACCTGCCGTTGCTAGCGATCTCCTTACGAAATCATCCGGTTTCAAAAGGTCGTGTGGAGGTCGATCCGATTCCCGGTGCGGGAGCTTTCATGCGCGGCGAGCATGACTTCCACCACATGGCGCGCGTGCCGGGGCGTGCCCAGCGGCTGGACTCCCGCCCGGATGCACTCCACGAAATGCCGGTGGGGCGCGGCGGTCGGCTCCGGCTCCAGCTCCGGCGTGGACCACTCCCCTTTGGAGCCGAAGGAGACGCCGCTTGTACGGCGGTAGACCTTTAGCCGGTTCCCGTCCGGCGCGTTCAGCGCGATTACGCCCTCCGTGCCCCAGATGGAGGTCCCTTCGGTGGAGGCAAAGGAAGTCCACGAGGTTTCCGCCGTCCCGAACGCGCCGCTGTGGAACTTCAGGAGCCACGTCGCCGCATCGTCGATCCGCACCCCCTCCTCGAACGTGCCGACGAGGCCGGACGCGGATGCGGCGGACCCCATCAGCGTCGTGATCCCGGAGACGGCGTAGACTCCCATATCCATCGACGCGCCGAACTTGGCGATCTCCGGATCGTAGAACCAGGAATCGCGGCTGGGACCGGGGTGCGCCACGCGCATCCGCGCCTGTACGGGTTTCCCGATGGCTCCCTCCCCCATCAGTTCCACGGATTTGCGGACGGCGTTGTTCCAGTTGTAGGGGAGGCACTGCACGAGAATATCGGGATGAGCGTCGGCGGTCTCGACGAAGCGGTCGGCATGGGCCATGTCCGTGGTGAGCGGCTTCTGCACGAGGACGTGCTTCCCCGCTTCGATGGCGGCGGCCCCGTACCCGGCGTGGGTCTCGTGATGGGTAGCGACGATGACGGCATCCACGTCGTCCCGGCCCAGCAACTCCTCCGGCGCGGTGGTGATCCATGGGTCGGGCCAGCGGTCTTTGAAATTCTCGGCGGTCCGGCGGGCGGCCTCTTCCCGCACGTCCGCCAGCGCCACGACCCGCACGCCGTCGATCTGCTGGAGGTCGCGGAGGTGGAACCCGTTAGCGATTCCCCCGCACCCGATCACCCCGAACTGCACCGTCGAATTCGCGTTCATGTCTCTCTCTCCCTGTGGGTACCCTAAGATGGATGAGCGTCACCCCTCTCAGGGTTCGAGTCGGGAATGCCCCTGCCCTTTTTGCGAAACCCCGGCGAATAAATTCGCGGCAACAACGGCACGAAGTCCCCCTGCGGGGACTTAACGACCAGATTGGATGAAAGGATGGTCCTGAGGATAAGCCTGAAGTCGGCGCAGGCCGACTTTGCGCCTTTGTTGCCGCGAATTTATTCGCCGGGCAGAATAATTCGCATATCTGGCGGGAAGACAAGCCGCTTCACCTGCCGTATAATAGAAGTAAACCACTCGTCTGCATCATGAGGTGTTCATTTGAAATATCCGCATTCTCTTCAGGGGGGACTCCTCGCGGCGTCCGCCCTCGCGCTGGCCGTGACGGTCGGGGGCAGCATCTCGTCCACTTCGGGGGCGGCTCCCACGAAAACGCCCCGGAAGCCGGCCCCCCCGTCCAAAGCCGCTCCAAAACCGAAAGCCGTGCCACCGAAACCGGATCCCGCAAAACCTAAAGCCCCCCCCCCGGATACCACACTGAGTAACCCCTACCCACC
>JAHWJO010000408.1 GCA_019348365.1 Armatimonadota bacterium
TCTCCCGGTAGGGGTAGCGGCGGGGACGGCCCCAGGGGAGCACCTTCGGCAGGAATGGTTCGATCAGCGCCCACTGCTCGTCCGTCAGATCACTCGTGTAAGCTTGTCGGTTCATATCCCCAGCTTACCCTCTTCTCACTCCTTTCTATACACCCTCTAAGGGCGTGTTCCTGAAGCCTGATAGGGACCTGTGATCCCAGGGTCATTTCATTACGTGCGCCCGGCGATTAAAATCGCGTCTGGAGGGGCACGAAACCCGCCTTCGCGGGTTCCACTCCCGGCCCAAAGCCGCAGAATCGGGCAGCAGGGGAGTCGGCGTAGGCCGATCCATTCGACTACGCTCAGGACATGCTTTGTGCGGTTGTAGCCGCGGTTTTAACCGCCGGGTATTGGAATGAAATGACCCTGCCTGTGATCCGTCATGTTCTTGTTCCGGTCCATGGCGACGTGATACAATGAGGGCCGGGAGGCGATACCATTTGCGAAAAGAAGCTGAAAACAACTGGGCGCAGGCACGGGCGGACCTGGCGACGGCGGTGACACTCCGGGATGCCGGCGTGTACTACGCATCTGTCTTCTTTGCGCAGCAGTCCGCCGAAAAAGCCCTTCGCGCGGCGAATATGGAAAGCCTCAACAAGAATCCCAAGGGCCACAATCTCATCGCGATGGCGAACAACCTCAACGCCCCTATCGAGATCATGAATTTTTCGGCGGAGTTGAACGCCGACTTCCTCAATACCCGCAGCCCCGAAGCCGCCGACGGAATCCCGTTTCAGCTTTACACCCAGGAAGACGCCATCCTCCACCTCCAAGCCGCCCAGGAGATCGTGGAGTGGGTACGAAACACCTATATATCGATGTATTGATGTAAAACGCTCGCTGGCAGTATCCGCCGTGTCGTTTGAAGGGGGATGCCCCCGTTTTCTGCGGAACGCCTTCATTAAACGGCAAGTGCAGAACGGTTTTGTAAAGGGGTTGGCCTCCCCACACCGAAACAGATGACCGTTGCGAATTCCTCTGATTTATCGGTCTCCCTCCTCCCGTTTTCCTCCAGAAAGATCCCCATGAGCTATCTTCTCGGCATCGATATCGGCACTTCCGGCACCAAGACCCTGCTGATCGACGAGCAGGGGAACGTCGTCGCTTCCTCCACCTCCGAATACCCCCTCTCCACCCTGCAGCCCGGCTGGGCCGAGCAGGACCCCCAAGACTGGTATGACGCGACCGTCAAAACCGTCCGGGACGTGATCGCTCAGTCGGGCGTGAACCCCTCCGAGATCGCCGGATTGGGACTCTCCGGGCAGATGCACGGCGCGGTCTTCCTGGACGGAAGCGGAAACGTTCTCCGACCCTCCCTCCTCTGGTGCGACCAACGGACGGCGGCGGAATGTGCGGAGATCACCCAAAAGGTGGGCGCGAAGGAGTTGGTGCGGATCACCTGTAACCCGGTGCTCACCGGCTTCCAGGCCCCGAAGGTCGTCTGGGTGAAGAACCACGAGCCGGAGGTGTATGCCAAGGTGCAGAAAGTCCTCCTGCCCAAGGATTACATCCGGTACCGCCTGACCGGGACGTTCGCCACGGAGGTCAGCGACGCTTCCGGCACCTCGTTCCTCGAAGTGCCGACCCGCCGGTGGTCGCCGGAGATCCTCATGGCGCTGGACATCCCCATCTCCTGGCTCCCGGAGGTGTTCGAGTCGGACGTGCCCTCGGCGAAGATCAGCGCGCAGGGGGCGGCGGATACCGGACTCGCCGAGGGGACCCCGGTCGTGGGCGGCGGCGGCGATCAGGCGGCGGGGGCGGTCGGCAACGGCATCGTCGAGCCGGGGATCATCTCCTCCACGGTCGGGACCTCCGGAGTCGTTTTCGCGTACTCGGACGAGCCGTCCTACGACCCGCAATTGCGGCTTCACACCTTCTGCCATGCCGTCCCCGGCAAGTGGCACGCCATGGGTGTCATGCTCTCGGCGGGAGGGTCGTACCGGTGGCTCCGGGATACGATGGGGTTCCCAAACTACGACCTGATGAACGAGCTGGCGAGCATCGCCCCGCCAGGGTCGGAAGGTTTGGTCTTTCTCCCTTATCTCACCGGCGAGCGCGCCCCCCATCCCGATCCGTACGCGCGCGGCGTCTTCTTCGGCGCCAGCATCCGTCATAAGCAGGAGCACATGATCCGCTCCGTCCTGGAAGGGGTCGCTTACGGCCTGCGCGACTCGTTCGAGATCATGAAGGAGATGGGCGTGCCGATGTCGCAGGTGCGCGCGTCCGGCGGCGGCGCGCGAAGCTCCCTCTGGCGGCAGATCCAGGCCGATGTCACCGGGCACCCTCACGTCCTCATCAACGTGGACGAAGGACCGGCTTATGGGGTCGCGCTGCTGGCCGGGGTGGGGGCGGGAGTCTGGCCGTCGGTGCAGGAAGCCTGCCGCGCCACCATCAAGGTGGAACAGCAGACCGCGCCTCACGCCGATCATGTCCCTATTTACAACGATTTCTACGAAGTGTACCGGGGCCTCTATCCGGCGCTGAAGAGCCTGTTCGAGCGGGACGCCCAGCTCGTCGAGAAGCACCTGATGAGCGGAGAAAGCGAATGAAACGTATTTTTCCCCTCACCTTCCTGCTTCTGGTTCCGATAGCGACGGCGTGGGCGGACAGCATTCGATGGATCGGATGGTCAACGGACGGCCAGCGATACGCGTACTTCCATCGCCAGCCGTACGGAGAATCGGGCTACACCGACATTCACATCATCGCGCGGGATACGGCGACGGACCGGGAAGTGGCCCGGTACACCGTTCGCAGCGCCCGCCGCCTGCTGGAAACCCCTCCCGTCCCCGAAGAGACGGAAGAGACCCTGCAGCAGGTGGAAACAGCCTGGGTGGACCACCTGGCGAAGAAAGGCTACCGTCCGGGGCAGGCCCTCATCTACGAGACCCTGGCCGCTCAGCCCCGTCGGGTGGGCGGCCAGACGATCCCCGTCATGACGGCGCAGGTCGCGATCAAGCGGTCCCGGCAGCTCTATCTCACACCCACTTCCACGCGACTTCGCGCGCACCTTCAGGCCCACTCTTCCCGGCTGAATCCGCGAGGCCGCCGGGTGGATTCCCAGCCGATTCCCTCTCAGCCGCACATGACGGGGCTTCCGGGTGAGCGGGTGTACCGCATTCCTCCCACTCATCCCACGGGGATCTATCTCTCCCCGAACGGACGATGGATCGCTTCCATGTGGTTGGGTCAGGCGACACTGCCGGACGGCCTCTCCTGGCCCGCGTACGTCTTCCACTTCCCCGTTTCCGCCCTGCCCCGATAAATTCAAATGGCGGATTCGCGCCCTCAGCATTTCAGCGGAGATCCCAAATCGCAGTATAATGCCCATATGGGAGAGATATATCCTCATGGGCTTTCTGCCGGGGCCTGTCGCCTGCTGTCACCCTGTTGTGGACTCCTGCAGGAGCCTCTCGCCCCGTCGCAAACGAATCCCTCCTCTGAATATCATCTCTGATCCCGGAAAGGATACCTTCCTCAATGAAAGCCGCCATCTACCAGGGCGTGGGGCAGATCGAAATTGCGGACGTGCCAGAGCCCTCCGTCTCTCCGGAGTACCCCGTGAAGATCAAAGTGGACGCCTGCGCGATCTGCGGGACCGACGTGCGGACCTACCGGCACGGCAAGCACAACGTCATCCCGCCCCAGGTTCTCGGCCACGAGGTCTCCGGCACGGTGGTGGACAAGCTCGACTCTGTCCATTCGCTGAACATCGGCGACCGGGTGGCGATGTCGGCGGTGGTTTCATGCGGGGAGTGTTACTACTGCTCGCGGGGGATGCAGAACCGATGCGTGGAGTGGACCGCCATCGGGTACGAGCACCCCGGCGCGTTCGCAGAGTACATGGCGATCCCCTCCCGGTTGATTGAATTCGAGGGGGTGAATCGGGTTTCGGAGAAGACCCCCGCGACGGCGGCCTGCCTCTGTGAACCGCTGGCCTGCTGCATCAACGGGCAGGAGCTCTCCCGCGTGGCGCTTGGCGACAGTGTGCTCATCATCGGCGGGGGTCCCATCGGGGTACTCCACGTCGGGCTGGCGAAGGTGATGGGCTCCACGAAAGTCATGGTCAGCGAGCGATCGGATTTCCGGCGGGAGATGGCCGCGAAGTTCGGGGCGGACGTGGCTATCGATCCGAACGCCGAAGACCTGAAGGAGAGGGTGCTGGAGGAGACCGGCGGCATGGGCGCGGACGTGATCATCGTCGCCGCTCCGAACGGGAAAGCTCAGGAGGAAGCCCTGGGACTCGCGGCCAAGCGTGGGCGGATCAACTTCTTCGGCGGGCTCCCGAAAGACAACCCGAACATCACCATCGACGCGAACGTCGTCCATTACCGGGAGCTGTTCCTGCACGGCTCGGCGGATTCCACCCCGCGCCAGAACCAGATCGCCCTGCAGCTCATCGATAGCGGGCGGATCCCGGCGGGGGACCTCGTGACGCATACCCTGCCTCTGGACGAGATCGTGGAGGGAATCGGGATCGTGGAGCGGCGCGAGGGGATGAAGGTCGTCATCCAGCCCTCTTCGTAAACCGAAGAAATGCTGTAATGACTCCGGCCCTTACTCTGCGCTTTCCGCTGACCTTCTGAGCAGCCGTCATTGAGTCGGGAGTCTGCCGCCCTCACCCCCCGCGCTTCGCGCTGGCCCCTCTCCCAATTCTGGGAGAGGGATCTGATGAGGGGCGCTCCGGCTTCGGATTA
>JAHWJO010000409.1 GCA_019348365.1 Armatimonadota bacterium
CGCTTCGAGCGGGACTCCATCCAAATAGCCCGGGGGTTTACCGCCGGGCGGATGGCGGACTCACACGTTACAGCACGTTACAGGTAGAACCACAAAAGAACCAAAAGAACCAAATTATGAAGGGGCAATCACAGCATCAGCTGGGCAAACTCCACCACGAACCGGTGCCGTTTCCGGCTCCAGTAGACCGTGAAGGGGCGGTCAAGCAGGGGAGTCGTCACCGAGAACTCCTGGTCGGAGTAGGGGAGATCGGCGTATTTGAAGTAGATGTTGCGGAACCCCAGGCGGAGGCGCGAGGAAACGTCGTAATCCAGGCTGGAGATGATGCTGGTCTGCGGGCGGTCGAGGGACATGGAAAGCGTGGTGAAAAAGTTGAATTTTTCTCCGCCCAGAAGAAGGTTCGCGCCCAGCCGATGCTTGCTCATGAGATTCGTGTATCCGGGCCGCTGGTTGTAGGCGTAGTTGGCTCCCAGGTAGGAGCGCTGGCCGAGGCGATGATTGACGTTGATGAGGGCATCGGCGGTCAGACCTTTGGAATGGCCCGCGAGCACCTGCCCGACGGAGAAAGTCGTCATCGCCGTCGTCCGTTCTCCCCATGTCCAGCTCGGCTTGGTGGCCCGTACGAGGAGGGACTGCCGGTAATTGCGGGTCCCGGCCCCGATGGACAGCCCGGAAGAGCTGATCAACGAATAGTTCAGGCCCGTATTGCCCAGGGGTTTCCGGCGGCTCTCCAGGGAGAGGTCGGTCACGTAAGACGGGTTGAACCCCTGGGGCTTGAACGTCGACGCGCTGAGGGCCGCCGTGAACTGTTCGGCCTGGAAGTAGGCGTTGCCCGCTGCGAACAGGTCCCGGTGTTCGGGGAACTCCACGAATCCGCTCGTCTGAAGCGATGGGGACCAGTTGCGATTGTGCCGGTACCACGCCCCCCAGTTTTTGGAGGTGATCCGCGAGAGGTTGAGGGTGTCTTCCCCGCGCTCGCCGCTGAAGATCCGGTGTCGGAGGTCGAGGCCGAGGCCGGGGTCCACCGCACCGAACGACCCCTGGGTCTGGTTCCAGCCGAGCCGGAAGCTGGTCGAGGATTGATCCGTCAGGCTGACGTAGTACGGCACGTCCAGGGTCACCCCCTGCGTCCCCAGCCCGATGAACTGCTCCGACTCTCCCAGCGAGGCGGTGAGCGGCATGCTCTGGAAGGGGAGCGCGAGGATCTTTTTGCCGCCGGGACGGATCTCCGCGCTCTTGAAATGGATCCGCTGGTTGGGGAAGAGGGCCGCCCGCTTCGCCGTGATCCACATCACGGTCTGCTCCTCCAGGTCCACCATCTCGAAGGTGTTCGCGGGGAGGGGGCCGGGGGTCGGCTTTCCCAGCGCCAGCGGCGGGCCCAGGTACTCGAACGTGCCCTCCTCCTGCTCGATGATCCCCTGGGAGCCGGGCCAGTCGTAGGTGAGCCGCCGCGCGAGCCAGGTCGTCTTCCCGTCGGTGATGGTGAGGCCGGGGCTGCTCGGCAGGCTTTCCGCCACGATCCGGGTCCGGTCCACGTCGATCTGTATCCGGTCCGCCAGGACGTTGACCGATCCCATGCGGACACGCGCCCGTCCCGTGCCTTCGAGGATGCGGCTCTCTGAGCTGTAAGCGATGTATTCGGCCTCCATGGGGAGGACGTTCGCGCGTTCGGGCTTGCTTTCGCCTTCGCTGAGGAAGAGGATGCGCATCTCGCGGTACGTCTTCCCGGCGGTCGCTGAGATGCTCGCGAACCCCGGAGAGGCGGCGCTGATCAGGTTCGTCCGCGCCCGTCCCGCCTCCGTCGTCGCAATCGGATCGATGGTGCCGAGGGTGGTGGAGAAGCGGACCTCGGTCCCGTCTGGAACGATGCGGCCGGAGCCGTCCCGGACCTCGGCAGTGATGACGGCCCGGCTGTAGCCGTCGGCCCGGAGGGTGTCCCGGCTGGCGATCAGCTGGATCGTGTTCGCCACTTGAGCGTGCGCGCTCCCGGCGGCGGAGGCGAGCGCCAGCGCCGCGATCGGGGGGAGAAGGGGTGATGTGCGGATAACGGACATAGAGCGTGTGGACCCTCAGCCTGTTCCTCTTTAGCGGAAAGAACAGGAGCAACGAGGCGGGGCGAGGCCGGGAAGCCGTCTACCTGTACCTGCAAGCGATAGGTGGTGCGCCTCTCAAGCGATGAGCGTGACGACTCCAGTGTAATGAGTCTCGTGTAAAGTGTCTACCGTATAGATCCAGGGTCATTTCATTACGAGTGCCTGGCGATTAAAATCGCGTCTGGAGGGGCACGAAACCCGCCTTCGCGGGTTCCCCCCCCCGGCCCAAAGCCGCAGAATCGGGCAGCAGGGGAGTCGGCGTAGGCCGACTTCGTGCGTTTGTAGCCGCGGTTTTAACTGCCGGGCACTCGTAATGAAATGACCCTGCCTATAGATCGGACGGAGAGGCCGCTTTATGGAGTTGGACGGAGAATCTTTCGATCCGATCCCCCGCATCTCCTTTTCCGAACCGCGCGCGAAAAGCAGCAGGAGCCCCGAAACGGGGGCACCTGCTGCGATGGCGCTTACGCAGAGGTCTACAAGACTCGCTGGAGATCTTACTGATTAGATTAGTAGGCACTATTGAGAGTTGTGTGGGTCCACCTGGACCGCCCGGCGAGGAATCACGGGAGACCGTCTACCGCCCGGCGATGAAACACCGGGCTATTGGGACGAAGCCCGTCTGAAGCCGGGCTGGGAAATCGCTACAGATCTCTCCGAAGAGACCGGTTCGGTGTCGGACAAAGAGAACGATACGGCATGGGACAGTCCCGCTTCGAGCGGGACTTCGTACGTAATAGCCCGGTGTTTCAACGCCGGGCGGGTAACAGGCCGGTATTCCACGCCGTATGGTGTAGGGCTGTGCCTCAACACCGGGCGGTCAAGGTGGGCCCACACGGTTCGCGATAGACCCAAAAACGAAAGCGTAGCCGGAATGTTTTGGCTACGCTTTCGTATTCCATCTGCTTGATCGGTTCTGTGCGGTTGGCCATGCGGGAGATCAGGGCGGCGCGGGCGGCCTCGGCTGGGCGCCCGGAGCAGGACTGACGTTCGGAGCCGGGGTGTTCAGTTGCCGGAGCGTCTGCCGGAGCTGGTTGAGGGCTTGGCCGTATTCCGACCAGTTCCCCGCGCGCTGGGCGGTCTCCGCCTGCTGCAAGAGCTGGTTGGCCCGGCGGATCAGGGTCGCATTGTTCCCCGGCTGCCGGGTCCCGCCGGTCGGCATGCCCGCCCCGACTGCCGGACTCTCACCCTTAACGTTCATCGTCTCGCCGACGAGTTGGCTCAGGGCCGCATCCAGCGTAGGCGCCATAACGACCCGCTGCGGCTGATCCGTCGATACGACTACCTGCTTCAGCTCCGGCATCCGCGACCCCTGCTCGCTCTGGAGATAGAGCGGCTGGACGTACAGCATGGCCCGCCCCATCGGGAACACCAGGAGGGGCCCCCAGAGAACCTGCGATCCCCGCGTATCCCAGAGACTCACTCTCTGGCTGATCTCCGGGTCCTGATGGATCCTCGCCTCGATCTGCGCCGGCCCCTGCGTCAGCGAGGTCTTCGGGAACTCGTAGACGAGCATCCTCCCGTAGTTCGCGGGATCACAGCGGACGGCCATCCACGCCGACAGGTTCAGCTTGCCCACCGGAGTGAAGGGACGAATCAGGACGAAATCGAGGGCGTTCGAGCCCGGCAGCCGCATGGTGACGTAGTAGGGTTCCATCGGCTCCGCTTCCTGGCCCTGTCCGGCGGCATCCGGTTGAGAGGCCGTCGCCAGGTCCCACGCGTCGGACTGGGTGTAGAACGTGCGCGGGTCCTTCATGTGGTACCGCCGGTAGAGGCGGCTCTGCACGTTGAAGAGGTCTTCCGGGTAACGGATGTGCGGCAGCAGCGAGGCGGGAAACTTCTCCTGAGGGAGGAACAGGTCCGGGAAAATCTTCTGGTAGGAGCGGATGACGGGGTCCTGTTTATTGAAGACGTAGAAGCTCGTCGTCCCGTCGTAAGCGTCCACCACGACCTTGACGGAGTTCCGGATGTAATTAATCCCGCCGATGGGCTGGCTGTACGGGTAGCGGTCGGTGACAGTGTAGCAGTCCACGATCCAGTACAGCTTCCCGTCCGCGATGACGAGGTAAGGGTCCTGGTCCCGGAGGAGGAACGGCGCGAGCGTGCCGATGCGGTCGTCGATCTGCCGGTGGAACAATACCTGGGCGCGGGAGCCGATCAAGTTGCTCAGGACGATGTTGGGGTCCCCGAAGCGGAGGCTGTAGAGCAGCTTGCGCCCGTACGACCCGATGGACACGCCCCGCTTCCCCTCGTAGAGCACTGTGCGGTCCTCGCCACCGGCGGGATAATCGAACTCCGGCTGATCCGTCCCGACGATGGCGTAGCCGTTCTCCGCCGTCCCGTGATAGATCTGGGGCTGTGTGATCGTCAGCTCCTTCTTGACCTGAGGGATCGGCTGGGGCGGCATGTCTTTGACGAGGTATTCGGCGGAACCCTCCTGCGTGACCGCGTCGACCGGGCTCACCACGACGCCGTAGCCGTGGGTGTACTGGAGCCGCTGCGCCACCCATGTCTTCTGGGGGAGCTGGTCCGTATTCAGCTCCCGCGCGGCGAGCATCACCTGCTGGTAGCCAGTGGAGAGCCGGTACCGGTCCACGTCTACGTCGGGAAACTGGTAGTAAGGCCGAAGGCCCTGCTGCT
>JAHWJO010000410.1 GCA_019348365.1 Armatimonadota bacterium
GAACCCCTCTCTCCCTCACCTTCCCTCTTGACTTCCAAGACAGTTGCTCACCCCCTACACCCGACCCCCAACTCCCTCATTTCCTTCCAGCAGTTCCGCAGCGGCCAGGATCTGCTCCGCCGTTTTCTTCATGGTCTGGCGGCGGTCCCGCCCGATCTTCTGGATGCGGTGGTAGGCTTCGTTTTCGGTCATGCCGTAGCGGTGCATGAGGATGCCCTTGGCGCGGTCCACCAGCTTGCGGGTCGCGAGAGTCTCTTTGAGGTCGGTGACTTCGCCGTTCAGGTTACAGAGTTCCGCGTACTTGCTCAATGCGACGGTCAATGCCGGGCCGATCTGCTCGTCACTGACGGGTTTGACGAGGTATCCGGTTGCCCCGGCCTGGAGCGCGGAGTCCACCAGTTCAGGGTCATTGAACGCCGTGATCATCACGATGGCCGTCGCAAAAGGGGATTCCATTATTTCCTGAGCCGCGCTGATCCCGTCCCGTCCGGGCATGCGGATGTCCATCAGAACCAGGTCGGGCTGTAGCTGTTCGGCCAGGGTCACGGCTTCTTCCCCGTCTCGCGCCTCCCCCGCCACTTCGTAACCGAGCTTGGGCAGGCTGGTCTTCAGGCGAAGCGCGGTCAGGCCTTCATCTTCACAGATCAATACACGCGGCGATTTCATGATTTACCTCGATCCTCTTCACGAGCCTTACCGTTTGTATCCTCATGTAACGGAAAGCGGAGCGTCGCCCGCACTCCCGACGCAACATTTCGGACCTCCAACTGGCCCTTCAGGTCCTGCTTCGCCAGCGTCCGCGCGACTTCCAGGCCGACGTGAGTATGAGTCACTACGTCGAAATCCGGGGGGAGTCCGGGGCCGTTATCGTGAACGATGAGGATGATCTCTCCCCTCTCCCGCTCCATCGCCACCGTCAACTCCGCATTGCGGCGACCGGGAAAGGCATGCTTGGCTGCATTGCTCACCAACTCGTTCAGGATCAGCGCGAGCGCCGTCGCCTGGCGGGAGCTGACCGGGAAGGACGGCACTTTCACCCGTACGTCCATCTCGGCGGGGGAGAGGCCGTTGCTGGTGAGGACCGTCGGGATCAGTCGATGGATGACGCTCTCCATGTCCACCTGGCGAACGTCGCTGTCGTAGGAGAGAAGCTGGTGGACCAGGGCGATGGTCTGAATACGCTCCATGCTCGCCTGAAGCGCTTCTCTACCCGGGGACGCTTTCCCCGACGCCATCTCCAGGTAGAGGAGGTCGGAGACGGACTGGAGGTTGTTCTTGATGCGGTGGTGCGCTTCCCGAATGGCGAGGCGAAGCTGTTCGGTTTTCTCCCGCTCCCGGTCCAGGCTGCGGGCGTAATCCTCCTCGGCGCGCTTCCGACGGATGATATTTCCGAGGAGCGAGCAATAGACCGAAATGATTTCCTGCCGGGCGGGGTCCGGCGACGCTCCGGTGATCGCCGCATCATTGATCAGAACGCCGATAGGGCGGGTGCTCGATTCCGAGAGGAGAATCGGCGTGGTGGCGACCCACCCCTTTCCCATCGGGACCATTTTCACGCCGTCCCAATCGAACCATGTATCTTCGGAGATGAGCCACTGGGGCGTATGCGGCTGGATGGAGCGAAACCGGTTCTTCCACCACTCCGTTTTCTCGAAGCAGTTGGTATGCTCCACCGTCGTTCGACCGCGCAAATCCGTCCCGTACGTGCCGCAGATGCGGTCCACGCCTTCCAGAAAGATCGCGCAGCGCTCCAGGTGGAGCTTCTCCCTCGCCAGCTCCACGGCGCGGCGGTAGAGCGTATCGAGATCCGGGCAGGAGATCAGCTCATCCGCAACGGCGACGACCGCCCGGAGTCCCTCGGTCATGGCGGTCATGCGGCGCTCGTCATTCTTCCGTTGCGTGATATCTTTGGCGAGGCAGTAATGGCCGGCGAACCGCCGGTCCTTGTCGTGTACGGCGACCATAAAGACCTCTTTGTAGAAGAGGGCACCGTCTTTACGCAGGGCCATGATTTCCAGATCGGCCCTTCCCTCCTTTTTCATTTGTTCGTAAGACGCCTGGGCCCGCGCGTATTCATCGGGATGGACGGTGGTTTTCCAGCTCATGCCCGCCATCTCGTCGGGATCGTACCCCACCATGCGCGCGTAAGCGGGATTGACCGTCACGTATCGGCCTTCGGGATCGAGGCGGGAGATCCCCTCTACAGCCTCCTCGAGTACCGCGTTCAGTTGGCGCAGCTCTTCTTCCGGATGATCCTCGTGGCGTACGAGGCGACGCGGAGATAACATACCCATCGCAGGGGCCTTCATGGTCGTGCAAATGAATTTAGAAGAGTAAATATAAGGAGGAGCTATTCCGGGTCGGAGACCTCACCGGGCGGCATGTAATCTTCGCATATCGCTGGCAATGAACACAATAAGTAAGGGTGAAAATCTTCAACAAAATTGTAACACATGAGGGGGATGTTCCACTTCTGTTATGTAAAGTGACGATGGAATCTAATTCTTATCACAGCAATCAGACACAAGGGCCTCTCATGACCATGCGGAAACTTCTCGTACCCTTCGCCTAATGAGGCCCTCCGATACGACCCATATTATCCTGGAAGCCGATCTGTCCTCCCTGTTCGGGCGTAGTGTCTGCCGGTCGGCAGAAGCCCTCTTGCTTGCCACGCCGTTCCACTCCTGCTACCCTACGCGATGAGACCAATGAATAGTGCAACGATTCCCACCGTATATCGACCTCATATTCGCCCATTTTCACGCCGGTCCGACCTTCATTCCGAAGATTCTGGAGACCGCTCGACGATGCCTGAAGATCTGGGGACCTTCTCACTCGATCCCGGGCCACCTCCCACCCTCAAGCTCCAGGGAGAAATCGATTTCCGTTGTACGTCCCGCCTCCAGCAAGCCCTGCGCCAGGCCGCCGTTCATCCGGGCGATGTCCGGGTGGACCTCGCAGAGGTCTCCTTCGTTGACAGCAGTGGTTACGCCGTACTGGTAGAAGAAGCGACTCGCCTGTCGGGTGAAAAGCGCCGCCTGGAACTTCTATCTCCCGGCCGTGCTTTCCTGAATACGCTGAACGTTGCCGGCCTCCGGCACTATTTTGTGATCCGGAACCCATCGGAAGCGGCTTCTGTTCCCCCGCCTCCGACCTCAACTGTACGGGGATGGCAGCATTCCGCGTTTGCGATTCCCTGCCGGGTCAACCTGTTGAGCATGGCCCGCGAGCGGGTGATGGCCGTGGCGCAATCGCTTTATTTCTCAGAGAATGAACTTTGCGAGATCGAGCTGGCGGCGGGCGAGGCGCTGTCCAACGCCCTGCGGCACGGCTGCCGGGAAGAGGAGCAGCAGATCAAAGTCGAATGCGTGGTGGACGGTTCGGCGCTGACCGTCCAGGTCAACGACCCCGGCCATGGATTTCTGCCGGAACGGATCCCCATGCCCGACCTGGAGGCGCTGCAGGAAGGCGGCATGGGGATCCATTTCATGCGCCTGATGATGGATGAAATCACCTACCGGTTCGACGAGCGGGGCACCACGGTGGAAATGACAAAACGGCCCAAAAACTTGCATCCGGCCCCGGAGGAAAGGGACAATAAAGGGAACTCTCACCCGTCCAGTTGAGGTCCCCCATGCCCCAGGAAATCATCTTAACCGCCCCCCGAACCCTCTCATTCCGGGACTATGACGAGCCCGACCTGAAACCGGGCCAGGTCCGCGTTCAATCGCTCCTCACCGGCATCAAGAGCGGGACGGAGATGGCTCTTTATCAGGGGTCTACACCGTTCGCGTCGTTGACGTTCGATTCGGAGGGGACCCGGATGTTCGGGCCGCGCGACCCGGAGAAGCCGTTCTATCCCCAGCGGCCCGGCTCGTGGGGAGTCGGGAAGATCGTCGAAGTCGGCGAGGGCGCGGGGCGGTTCCGCAAAGGCGAGCGCGTCCACGGCCCCTTTGGGCACAGACCCACCCATGCGATCTCCGAGGAGCGCCTCTTTCCGATGGGCGATCTCTCCCCCGAAGCGGCCCTGCTCACCGACCCGGCGATGTTTGCCCTCGCAATTGTGCATGACGCGGAGATCAAGGTCGGCGACCGGGTGGCGATATTCGGGATGGGCGCCATCGGGCTGCTGATGGTGCAGGTCGCGAAGCTTCAGGGCGCCCGCACCGTCATTGCGGTGGACCGTCTGAACAACCGCCTGGAAGCAGCGCGGAAATTCGGGGCGGACGAGCTGCTGAACCCCGCTCATGGCGATCCGGGCGCGGTCATCAAGGGGCTCACCGGCGGCAAAGGCGTGGATGTCGCCATCGAGATTTCGGGGAGCACTTACGCCCTCCACGAGTGCATCCGGTGCGTCCACATGGCCGGGCTGGTGGTGGCGGGGGCGTACTATCAGGGGGATGCCGTGGGTCTCCGGCTGGGGGAGGAGTGGCACCACAACCGGCCCACCCTGAAGAGCAGCATGGCGGTGTGGGGCTGCCCCCATCGCAGCTACCCGATGTGGGATGAGGAGCGCCTGATGGAGACCTCGATCCACCTCCTGTCATCGGGAAAGCTGAACACGGACGGGATCGTCACCCACCGGTTCCCGTTCGAGCAGACCCCGCACGCGTACGACCTCATCGACCGTCATCCGGAGCAGGTGATCAAGGCGGCCATCACTTATCCTCAGTAGGCAGTAGGCAGTAGGCAGTAGGCAGTAGGCAGTAGGCAGTAGGCAGTAG
>JAHWJO010000411.1 GCA_019348365.1 Armatimonadota bacterium
TATCGGCTCTCTTCTTCTCTTCCTGCTTTTCCCACACTGAATAGCGAAGAACCATAAAATTAAAGGTGTGAGATTTGTAAGCCATTAATACTTTTCTTCGTTAGCGTTTTGTTGGTCTATTATTCGCTACGCTCTTATTCGGGCGAAGTGTAGCAATCAATCGGGAGTCATTCTGAGCGGAACGGAGTGGAGCGAAGAATCTGCTTTATAGCAGTGGCATCCTGTTGAAAAGCAGATCCTTTGCTGCGCTCAGGATGACAAGGTTGCTCCTTCTACCGTTGCTTTGCTACGCTTCGCCCGAATAAGAGCGATCCTGTTTATGTTCTCTTCGGATATAGGATGTAATTCTTCCGGGCGAGAGGATCAGGACGGTTTATCTGCCTTCGGAGAGAGGATGACCGCCTTCGGCTCCCCTCTCCGACACGGAGAGGGGCCGGGGGTGAGGTCCCTCCCCTCTCACAACCGGGACCGGAACCGGTACTGCCCCGATCCCACGCGGTACGCCGCCGCGCCGCTTTCCGTCCCGATGGCCTCTACGCCTTTCGACTGGCCCGCCGAGGTTCCGCCCTCCGTGACGGAGTCCGGGTCGGAGGTGGGGACGTAGATCGTCGCGTCAACGTTGGCGGGGATCTCCACCCGTAGCGTCAACTCGTTCCCCTTGCGGGTCCACTCGCTGATGAGGGGGCCGCGCGCGGAGTCGTACCGGCCCTTCACCCACGTCAGGTCCCCCACGACTTCGGGCCGGATCACCACCGGCGCGAACCCTGCCGCATCCGGGGCGTGCCGGATGCCCGCCAGCGCCGCGTAGAACCACTCGCTCACCGAGCCGAACATCGGGTGGTTGTGGGAGTAGATCCGATCGTCGTACTTCCACGTCTCCCACAACGTCGTCGCGCCCCGCTCGATCATGTACCCCCAGCCGGGGAACGTTTTCTGGTTCACGATCCGGTAGGCGAGGTCCGCCCTTCCCATGTCGGTCAGCACCCGCAGCAGGTACTTCGTCCCGAAGATTCCCGTCGTCAGGTGCCCGTCGTGCGCCTCCACGTCCTTCACGAGCACCTCCAGCGCCTTCGCGCGCTCCTCCTGCGGCACAAGGTCCATGTAGAGCGCGAACGCCTGCGCCGCCTGCGTGCCCGTATCGTACCGGCCCGTGCCGGGGTGGAGGAACCGCCGGTTGATCGCCGCCTCGATCTCCCCCGCAAGCGACTCAAATTTTTTCGCGTCCTCGCTCTGGTTCAACACCCGCGCGATCTTCCCGGCGAGGGCGACGTTGTAGTAATAGAACGCCGTCGCGCTGAGGGCCACCGGCTTCTCCGCCAGGCTCTCGTGATCGCTGATGTCGTGCTCGATGTAATGATCCTTCGCGGCGGACCGGAGGAACGCGACGTACCGCTTCACGGCGGGGTACTGAGCCTCCAGGATCTGCCGGTCGCCGTAGTACTGGTAAAGCTGCCATTGCAGGAGCGCAAACGCCGTGCCCCACGCGACCGGCCCGCTCTCCCCGCCGAGCCCCTGATCCGCGATGCCGACGTGCGGCGCGATCTCGGTGATGCCGCCGTTGGGGCGGGCGGCGTCCGCGAAGTCCTGCACCGTCTTGGCGTAGAAGGCGGCCATGTCGAAGTTGTAGATCGCCATCTCGCTCGCGGCGACGATGTCCCCGCCGTACCCGAACCGCTCCCGGTGGGGGCAGTCGCTCTGCACGCTGAAGATGTTGCTCCGCTGGGTGCGGAGGGTGATCTCCTGAATCCGGTTGAACAGCAGGTTCGAGCAGGAGAACACCCCCGCCGGCTCCACGTCGGATTGGAGCCGGTGCCCGTCGAGCGAGCCGAGGGTCGGCCTGCCGGGATAGCCCGTCACCTCCACGTAGCGGAATCCGTGCCAAGTGAACCGGGGCGTGTAGGATTCCTCGCCTCCCCCCTTCAGGATGTACGTGTCGCTCTGCCACGCGACGGGCGGCGCGCCGGGTCCGCCGTTGTTCCCCTTGATCTGCCCCGCCACGCTGGTCATGACGTTGAGCGTGCCGTCCGCGTTCAGCAGCTCCCCGAACCGGAGGGTCACTCTATCGCCGGACTTCCCGTTCATGCGGAGGGTGATCCACCCGGCGAAGTTCTCTCCCATGTCGAAGATGTGCGTGCCGGAGGTAGGTTCGGTCAGCTTGACGGGCCGGAGGGTCTCCGTCACGCGGATGGGCGGGAGGGGCTGCGCCTGGAGCCGTCCCACCTCCTCTTTCGGGAGTACGGCGTTCGTCCAGCCCCGGTCGTTAAAGCCGGGGCGGTCCCACCCCTCCGGCATCTTCCGCGCGTCCACGACCTCGCCGAGATAGACGTTGTTCTTGAGGATCGGGCCGTCCCCGGTCTTCCACGTCTCGTCGGTGACGATCACCTCCCGCCCCTCGCCCTCGTACTCGACTTCGAGCTGGAGGATCGCGCGGGGAGGCCCAACCGGGAGGTACTGCCGGAGGTTGAACCGCCCGAACATCCGGAGCGGGAGCGGGTTATACCAGCCGTTGCCGAGCATGATCCCCAGCGCGTTCGGTCCCCGCTTCAGGTGATCGGTCACGTCGTAGGTGGAGTAGAAGACCCGGTCCAAGGTGTCGGTCCACGCGGGATCGAGGACCCGGTCCCCGACCTTCTCACCATTGATCCGCAGCTCGTAGTACCCGAGTCCGGTGACGTACGCGCGGGCGCGCTTCACCGGCTTCGCCAGGGAGACCTCTTTGCGGAGGAGGGGCGCGGGATGCTCCTTGTAAAAGTCGGCCTCGTTGGTGATAGGCGGGGTATCGCGGCGGATCCAGAGGGCTTGCCAGTCGCCCGGCTCCCACAGGCCCATCTCGAACCATGCCGGATCGCTGTATCGGGAGGCTTTTCCTTCCCCGTCCCACGCCCTGACCTTCCAGTAGAAGCGATGACCGGAATTCAGACGCAGCCCTTTATACGCAATGCCGAGGGAGTGACGGGAAGCCACCCTGCCGCTGTCCCAGAAATCGCCCTTATTCTTTTGCAGGATCTCCGGGCGGCTGGCGACGAGGATCTGATAGGCGGTCTGGCGCTGCCCCCGTTTTCGGAGGTCCGCGTTATAAGACCAGCTCAGGCGCGGGTTCGGCGCGTCGATTCCAAGAGGATTGCGGAGGGATTCGCATTTGAGGTCGGCAGGTTTCATAGAGGCGTGGGAAATTGAGCTTTGCAGGAAGACGAGAAAGAGCGTCAGGAGGAACGACCGGGCGACGATAAATAGGTTCATGGGGAGTCCAAACAGTTGACAACAATTGAGGCGGTCTGAAGAGGAGGGGAGGCCGTATCATAGAATTATAAGGGCTGGATCGGAGTCCCCACCGCGTGACCGGAGACTCTTTCCTCCATGATTGCTTTAGTCCTGCTGTCTCTCACCCGAAACGATAAGGCTCGATGATCCGAATTCCATCCCCCCCGCGCTCCCGAAGGGGAGCGCTCCGGCCATGGAGCATGCTGCTCCTGGTTCTGCTGCTTTCCTTTCCCGCCGCTGCTCAGAACCCTTCTCCGGCTTCCCCGCCCTCCCCAACGGCTTCCCCTGCCCCTCCCGCCGCGACGAGGCTCCGGGTGGCGACGCGCGTGATTCCCCCCTTCGTCATGCGGGAAGCCGGCCAGTTCGAGGGGTACAGCATCGACCTCTGGCGGAGCATCGAAAAAGAGCTGGGCGTACGGTCCGGCTACACCGCCTACCCCAGCGTGAAGGCTCTCCTCGAGGCGACGAAAGCGGGCCGGGAGGACCTGGGGATCGCCGCCATCTCGATCACCGCTGAGCGAGAGGCCGTCTTCGATTTCTCCCAGCCCATGTTCGACTCCGGCCTTCAGATTTTGGTGCGGGACCAGTCCGGCAGCGGCAACGCCATGCCGAGCTTCTGGCAGGTGCTCTTCTCCCCCACCATGCTGCAACTGCTGGGGGTGGTCTTCCTGTTGATCGTCATCCCGGCGCATCTCCTCTGGCTCGTCGAGCGGCACCACGAGGGAGGGTTCGTCGAGCATAAGAGCTACATCCCCGGCATCTTTAAAACGGGCTGGTGGGCGGCGGGCACGCTCGGCGCGCAGGCCGACGAGATGCCCAAAAGCTGGGCCGGGCGGATCATCGCCCTCATGTGGATGTTTCTCAGCATCGTCTTCGTCGCTTACTTCACCGCCACCATCACCACCGCCATGACGGTGCAGCAGCTCCAGGGCGACATTCGCGGCCCGGAGGACCTGCCGGGGAAGAAGGTCGCGACCGTGGCGGGGAGCACCTCCGAGACGTACCTCCGCGAGCATAAAGCGAAGATCCGGGCGTTCAGTCAGATTGAGGAGGCGATTGATGCACTGGAGAAGAAGCGCGTGGACGCCGTGGTGTACGATGCGCCGGTCCTCCTCTATTACGCGGCGCAGGCGGGTAAGGGAAAGGTCCAGCCGGTGGGAGGGATCTTCCGGAAGGAGAACTACGGGATCGTCTTGCCGGAAAACAGCCCCTGGCGCGAGCCGGTCAACCGCGCTTTGCTGACGCTGAAAGAGAACGGCACGCTCCAGGCGCTCTACGACAAATGGTTCACCGGAGATTCGACCGGGTCTCCTCATTAGCCACCGTATGCCTGGGGAGACGGAGCCTCGGATTGTCGGATGAGGAGAATGGGTATAGAACAAATAGAACAATTTTGATGTATAGTCAGCGGGAGTGGGATCCCAGGGGATCGCCCCTCCCGCGCCTCCATTCTTCCATCT
>JAHWJO010000412.1 GCA_019348365.1 Armatimonadota bacterium
CCAGGGAGAGGAGCGCGGCGGCGGGGCCGGAGTCGGGGAGGGCGGGACTGACCCGGTACGCGGGGAGGTACGGTCCGATCCAGCGGACGTACGGAAGGGCCACCGCCGCCCGGAAGGCGTTTTTGTCTCCCCGTGCCACGTAGCCGAAGTCCGGCACGTAGCGGAGGAGCTGCAAGCCGGAATGGCGCGCGGCCTCTTTCCATTCGTCCCTCACGGGTCCGGCGAACTGGAGGAGGGCGGTCTGGACTCCCGGCCGAAGGAAAGCAAGCGCGGTTTCCCGATTTGTCCCAAGAGGCGCGGGAGAAAGGGTCCCCGCCTGAAGGTGGAGGCGCGGCCCCGCCCCTCCCGGCACGCCGACCAGCGCATGAACGCCGCCATGCGTGACGAGCGCGGCCAGGAACAACGCGACCATGGGCAGCCGCCGTATGGAGGGGTAATTCTTAGAATTCATGGAGGAAAACAACAGGGGCAAAACGATCCGACTAAGAGGAGAGCCTTATTATGGACTTTATTCGCAGGGGAGGGAGTTCCTGGAAATTAGGGACTATGGGCGTACGATCTCCCGCATCCCGGCATAACTTCGCAACAATCGCCTCCCCTCGCCCCTCCTTGCGGTCTGAAATTACACAGTCGTTTGGAATCGCCTCTAACTTTCCGGTCGGATTCCTCGCTGCGCTCGGAATGACATGCCTTACTTCTGGGGCTGATTTCCAGATTTGTATTTGCTTGGAAGTCATTCCCCGGAGTCCCTCTTGTCATTCCGAGCGCAGCGAGGAATCTGACCGGAAGGAACCCGTAGCCTTCATCCGAAGACGACGGATGAACTTCACCGCGTTACTCCTGTTGGCTGAGAGGGGAATTCCGAGTCTCTAGCCTTTCAGAATTTCAGGAGATTACGCAAAGACAGAATACAGCCTTTCCAGGCATATGGGTGGCGGAACAAAAAGGGCGCAACTCAGTGCGCCCGGAGGTAACAGAAGCAAACGTTGATCGAATTGAATGGAGTCATCGTGTCGGATCAGGCTTCGGATTCCGGGTTCGGTTCCTCGCCCTCGTCCGAGGGAGTGATGACGACGTACCGGTTCGGCTCCTCGCCCTCGCTGTAAGTGGCGACTCCCTCCACGTCCACCAGCGCGGTGTGAATGATGCGGCGCTCCGCCGGGCTCAACGGCTCCGTCAGGGCTTCCTGTCCGGCGCTCCGCACCTGTTCGGCGACTTCGAGCGCCATCTGGCGCAGGGATTCCGCCCGGCGCTCCCGGTAGCCGAACGCGTCCAGAAACACGCGCACCCGCCGGTCGGTCTTCCGCCCGACGATGGTGGCGATGAGCAATTGGATCGCCTCCAGCGTCTGGCCCCGCCGCCCGATCAGGATGCCGCCGCCCGTCTCGTCCCCGTCGGCATCGAGGTGGATGTCCCGGTCGTCGATGGCCTTGATGCCGACCGCCGCATCCACGTCGAGGTGAGAAATGATCTCCTGGAAGAGATCCCGCGCATCGTCCGCGAGCTCGTCCATCTGGACCTCCGCGATCGGTTCCTGCTCCGCCGGAGCCGTTTCGTCTAAGACTTCCGTTTCATCCGCCACTGGTGACTCGCCTCCCGTCGCACCGCTCTTCGGTGTGCTGTCCGCGGTCGATGAGCTCTCCCGCAGGGTCATTGATACGCCTGTGTACGTCTGGATCCTTCTTATCCACGAGGAGACCGCGCCCTCCGAGGTTCGGATCGCGGGCCGGGAACCCCTTACGGGATGTCCCTTCCCCACGGGATGAAACCCGGTTCTCCCACACTACTTCCGACGTTGATTCTTCTTCGAGCCGCCGCCGGGTCCCTTCTTGAGCGGCGGGGCGGTGGACTTCTTCGCCTGGCCGTCGAGGATGACGTTGCTCTTCGCCTCGCCCTTGCCGTTTTTCCCGTCGTCCCGCGTCCCGTCGGGTGATGCCGCCGGGCCGACGATCTCACCCGGATTCGGGGGGCCGCTCCGCACCCCCATCTCCGTATCGAGCTGCCGGTTGATGTGGAGCGTCTGGACCGTGCTGACCACGTTGAACAGCAGCCAGTAGAGCGCGAACGCCGAGGGGAACGCCTGGAGGAAGATGAACAGCATGAACGGCATCATCAGCGCCATCATCTTCTGCTGCTGCTGTTGTTGCGGGTCCATCGTCGGCATCATCGTCAGCTTCGACTGCACGTACATGCTGATCGCGTAGATGACGAGCAGCGGCTTGTCGGGCTGGGCCAGGTTCGTCGCCAGAAGGTGCGGGATCTGGGTCGCAAACGCGGAGCCGATCCACAAGAATTGGGCGTTGTGGAACTGGTACTGGTAATCCAGGATGACCCGGTAGAGCATGAACATGATCGCCATCTGGAGGATCATGCCGCCGCCGCACCCCAGCGGATTCACGCCTTCCTCTTTGTAGAGGGCCATCACCCGGCGGTTCATCTCATCCGGCTGGTCGCGATACCGGTCCTGGATCTCCTTCATCTTCGGCTGTATCAGCATCATCTTGCGGCTGGACCGGAGCTGGCTCACCGTCAGGGGGGTGAGCGCCACCTTGAGCACGAGCGTGAAGATCAGGATGGCGACCCAGTAGCTGTACGCCGGTTGCTTCCCCGTCAGGCGGACGAGGAAATCCATGATCTTGTAGGTCCAGAGCCCGGAGTTGATCCGGTCCTGCGCGATGTGCGCCCGTTCGAGGAGGGCTTTGCTCTCGTCGGGGATGCGGATCGAGCCGAGGGAGGTTTCGACCGTGGCCGGGGGACGCTCGGGGCTGCCGAAGAACTGATCCAGGAAATTCCGGGGGGGCGGCTGCGACGCGCCGGGCGGGCGATACGCGTTCAACTGGGTGTACGCCTGGATCGCCTGCTGCGGCTGCTCCAGCTGGAGCGCCATCTGGCCCCATTTGACCAGGGCTTCCGGTGCGGTGGTCCCCTTCGGGTCGAGCTGCGCTGCCTGGGCGTAAGACCGCATGGCGTCTTCGTATCGCTTCTGCGATTCGAACTGTTGCGCCGCTTTGAGCGCCTTCGCCGCTTCTTCCGGCTTCGGCGGCTGCGGGGCGCACCCGGAGGCGAGCAACGCCATGACCAGGACGGCCAGCGCAAGCCCGACCGCCCGTCGGAACGCGCCTGAATAGGTCGTGAAGGGATTCAGATGATTCAAATGAGTGCAATCCAGTGGAGAAAATAATAACAGAAAGGAATAAGATTACGGCTTCTATCGGAGTGAGGTCAGATGCAGCTTCTATTTAACAGGAGGGAAGGAATCAAGGGACGGGATCGTGGCCGCCCCGGCTGAAGGGGTGGCACCGGCAGATCCGCCACAGGGCCATAGCCGAGCCTTTGACCGCCCCGTACCGCTCGATGGCATGGATAGCGTAGTGCGAGCAGCTCGGGGTGAACCGGCAGACCGGGGGCCAGTGGGCGGTGGACGACTGATAGAAGCGGATGAGCCGGATCAGCATCACTCCCCCATCGGCGATGCGGGCTCATGGCTCCGGACCGTCAGCTTCGCCCGGTCCAGCAGCCGCCCGAGGCTCGCATGGATCGCGTGGTAATCCGCTTCCTTCACGCCCTCCTTCGCCACGATGACGAGATGCACGCCGGGGCGGATACGGGGGAGATGGGCGCGGAACGATTCTCGGATGCGGCGCTTGATCCGGTTCCGGTCGTGGGCCTTGCCGAGCTTCTTCGAGATGGAGACGCCGGCTCGGATCTCCTCCCCGTCCGGGAATCGCCGGGCCTTGAGGACCATGAGCGGGTCGCTGACGCCCTTCCCATAGCGAAACACCTGACCGAACTCTTTAGAATCGGTCAGGCGTCGCTTGCGAGACAGCATCGCTTAAGCGGCCAGCTTACGGCGGCCTTTGGCCCGTCGGCGACGCAGAACGTCGCGCCCCCCGGCGGTGTTCATCCGCACGAGGAAGCCGTGGGTCTTGTGGCGATGCCGATTATTGGGTTGATAAGTACGTTTGCTCATCAGATTTACCTCCTTCCTTACGCGGCACATTATACCACAGGGGCCGCAGAGGGGCAATTGGGGTGTTGGGCGTTGAGATTCCGTTGCGGTATCGATGGGCGAAGGCGGACCGGCTCTTTCGCGTGCCTGCGCACCCGTATGCCTCGTATACGTTGGGGGCCTTTGATTTGCCGGGATGGGCAGAGATTCGCCTTGTAGAGGGTCATGAAAAACGACACTCCCGAAGACGAGAGAACCTTCGGGAGTGTCGTTCGGGTCCAGGTGGAGGGCTGCGTCTTCCGGCTTCGATGACCGATTAGCGGGTCTTTGCGGTGGCCGTGTTGGAGTAAGCCGAAGAACCCGCCGAATTGACGGCCCGCACGCGGTAGTAGTACTGCGTCTTTCGCTTCAGGCCGGAGTCGGTGTAAGACGCGGTGCCGTCGGAATTGGCGGGCAGGAGAATCTCCGTCAAGTTGGAGGTGAAGCCGCTGTTCGTCGCCCGCTGGAGAACGAATTCCGTCTCATTCCCCGAATTGTCGGACCACGTCAGATGGATCTCGCCGAACCTGGAAGTGGCCGCCGTGCTCAGATGGGACGGCGCAGCGGGAGCCGGAATCTCGACGGTCGAAATCGTGGAGCCGGAGTTATTCGCCGCCTGGACCTCGCTTTCGCCCGTGATCGCGCCGACGGAGGCGGTCAGGGTGTGGTTTCCGGCGTTCGCTCCGGCCGTGTCCCAGCCGAAGCTGAGGATTTGGGACGCTCCCGCCGCCA
>JAHWJO010000413.1 GCA_019348365.1 Armatimonadota bacterium
ACCGGCGATGGAAATGGCTGAAACCGCTTCCGCCACCCCCCTCCCTGCCTCCGAAACGCCGTCTCCCGCGATTACGCAGGTCAGCCCCACTCCGGTGAAGGTCGGGAGGGAGGTATCAAACGGGGAGCAGGGCCGCGCTTCCGATCTGCCCGACTCCGATCCGCCCGCTACCTCCCGCGAGCCGGAACCCGTGATCGCCACCGGGAAAGCCTCCGACTTTCTCGATAGCGGCACGGAGGGCTGGGAGCCCCTGGTGGTGACGAAAAGCGCGGAAGAGCTGGAGGAATTGCGGTATGAACAGGCCCTCAGCAAGACCAAGGGCCGGGGAGTCATGTCCGATAACCGGCCTCCCGCTTCTCGCGACACCCTGCGGTTGGGCCTGGGCCTCGGGTACGTGCAGGGGGCGGACTTTGGATGGAACGTCAGCGCTCAGGGCGGCGTGAAGGGGGTCCAGGTCAGCGCCGACACCCTGCTGACCCAGGGCAAGGACGGATTCAAATTTTACAACGGCCGCGTCTCTCTCCGGGACCCGAGTCAGAAATGGGGCGTGGACCTCGGCGACCTGGGGACGGAGATCTGGGGAGCGCGGCGGGGAGTCCGCTACAGCTGGAAGCAGGGAGAGAATCGGTGGCCGTGGATTTCGCTGTACCTGCCGGGAAATACCCTCGGGAAGTCGGGGCTGACCTTCGCGTACGGCGACGAGATCCGGGTGGGCCGGAACGGGCTGGTTGCCGGAGAAGTCGCCTCGAACGGCTCGTATTTCCTGCGGAGCCATCTCCAGCCCGGCAACCGGGTTTCCCTTTTCGGGTACACGCGGGGCGGGCCGCTGAAGGGCTACGGGCTGCTCGCCAACGTCCGCATGGGGCGAGAGGTCAACCTGTACGGGTCGCTGAGCCGGAATTCGAGCCGCTTCAATCGGCTGGACCAGCAGACGCTCGGCATCCGGATGCCCCTCATTCGCGGGGTTGACCTGACGCTGGAGAACAGCCGGACTCGGACGGAAGGGGACCGCTCCACGCTGAACAGCGTGATGCTCGGCGCGCCGGTGGGTCCGTTCCGGCTGTACACCCGCTACGAGTGGGGCGGGCGGCGGATCTCGTCGGATCTCGGCCCCGACTTCCTGTTCCCCGAGCTCCGCAGCCGGAACTGGACCGCGATCCTCCTCTTCCCGTCGAGCCGCCGCCTTCACTTCGATTACCAGATGCGGCGCTACTGGAACGGGAACGGCTCCGCGCAAAGCTGGAACCAAGTCATGGCGACGTACAAGGTGAACCCGAAGACGAACTTCCAGGTCATCTCCGGATTCCCGGACGTCACGAATCCCGATCAGTTCCGCCTCCGCGTGGACCGGGAGATCAACCGGGACCTGTCGGTCAAGCTGGATTATGGCCGGATGACCCCGTATCAATCGACGACGCGGGTGCGCCAGCGGCAAGGGTTTACCTTCTTTGTGACCAAGCAGTTCGGGGTCTCCACCCCGGTCAAAGGCGGAACGCTCAAGGGAAGGGTGCTGGACCAGGCGGGTCAGCCCGTCCCGCATATCGTGGTCCGGTGCGGCCCTTACAGCACTCCCACGGACACGGAAGGCCGCTACGCCATCCGTCACCTCCCCGGCGGCTCTTACACCGTGTCCCTGGACGAGGGCAGCCTTCCAGCCGATTATCAAGCGAAGGAGATCAAGCGCGAGATCAAAGTGCGGGCGAAGAAGACCCATGAACTCGATTTCCAGGTGATCCCCCTGAGCACCGTTTCGGGCACCGTGTATGAGGACAAGAACGCGAACGGCCGGCCGGATCCTGATGAAGGCGTCCCGGGAGCGGTCGTTCAGATGGACGGATTTGTGACGGCGACCGACAAGACGGGCCAGTACGCGTTCTACAACGTCGCTCCGGGGCCGCATAGGGTGGAGCTGGACGGAGGGCGCCTGTCGAAGGACCGAATGCCCGCCGGCCCGACCGAGTCCTCCGTCCACCTTCATCCCGGCAAGCCGGTGACCGGAGTCGATTTTGCCGTGAAGCAGCGCCAGAAAGATATCCTCTTCCAGGATATGGCGGAGGAGTAGCGAAGGAGACTGAAATGATTATGGGAGCGTGGAAGAGAAAACGGATGCGGATCGGAGCCGTGTGCTTTGCCGTAATGATCGGCGAGTTGTTGATGGGTGGAACGCCTGTGCGAGCCCAGGCGAGCTCCACGGTGGATATCACCATTCCCGCCAGCGTGACTTTTATCGTTACGGATTCCAACGCACTATCGGTGACTGGCTCTCCCAATCCCTTTACGATCTCCTATCACTCGCTGAAAATCCCTACCCCGCGAAGAATGCGTATCCAGGTCAGAGCCGAATCCATCGAATTCACTCCGACGAACGGCTCACCGATCCCAGCCAATAAGATTTCATGGACGACTACCAGCGCGGTCGGGGGGGCGGGATATAACGGAACATTGAGTTCCACTACTTATACGACCGTTTATGAAAGCACAACCACGGCCACATCCGGGAGCGTAGGCCTCACCTGGCGCCTGAGTACCGTGGGGACATCAACGCGGGCCGGAACCTACACCCTGAACCTGCGATGGCTCCTCGAGTCACTCTAGCGCGATCTGGATAATCGGTTTTGGAAAGCTACCAGGTTCATCAACAATGCCGGTTAGACCTCTTAATATACGAGGGACAGACGATGTGGTCCGTCCCTCGTTTCATTTCGGGAGTGGAACCTTATAGAACGACGCTTTCGGTGGAAGGGGTGGACCTCTCCTCCGGTCCCTCCCCGACGATTAGGTACGCGGGGGGAGCCGAATCCCTTCATGAACCGGTCGGTTCCAGGTTGAACCCTCCTCCTGAACTGAACCACAATCTCATATCGTTCAGTCTTCCGGAGTTCTGTTCAGGAAGTTCACTTGCTCTCCAGAATCTCGACCTCGTAGCCGTCCGGGTCTTCCAGAAAGGCCATCCCGCCTCCGCCCGGAGACATGCCGGGGCCCCAGCTCCATTCAATGCCCTGCTCCTTCAGCCGCTTCCCCAGCTCCTCGATGGAATCGACGGCGAAAGCGACGTGGCCGTACCCGTCTCCGAGCTGGTACGGCTCGGTGCGATCCCAGTTGTAGGTGAGCTCGATCTGCGGCCCGTTCTCCTCACCGGGAGCGCCCAGGAAGATGAGCGAGAATTCCTTCTTTTCGTAATCGTTGCGGCGCTTGACTTCCAGGCCGAGTCCGTCGCAGTAGAATTTCAGAGAGCGGTCCACGTCAAAGACGCGGATCATCGTATGCAGCATACGCACGGCGAGATCTCCTTTTCCGGTACCACCTGTACAAGAGGATCGATGAGGACTTTTGGGGTGCTTCATGGTGCAGGGACATTCGCGTGTTCTATTGTAGGGTGAGGCGCATGCGCTGACAATTCTGCACGGAGAAAGGGATAGATTCTGCCCTCCGATTGTGTATGAAAAATAACCCTTATCGCAGGGTCTGACCCTGAATTATTTTATTGCGGTCATCCCTATGAAGATCCTGATCTCCGGATGCTTTCTGGGGAAGAGATAAAGAATCGGTTAAAAACTTAGGCACTGTCGAGAATTGTGTGGGTGATCGTCGACCGTCCGGCGTTCAAACACCGGGCTATTTCGTACGAAGTACCGCTCTAAGCGGGACTCCTCTCTTCCGAACTCCTCTCTACGGAGAGAATCGTACCGGCTTCTCCAGCCCGGCTTCAGACGGGCTTCGTCCCAATAGCCCGGTGTTTCAACGCCGGGCGGTCCAGGTGGACCCACATGGGTTCCCAATAGAGACCTATTTAACCCGATGCATGTGCATCAAGCTAAGAGTTTAGGAAAGGAGCGATAGAAAAAGGGAAGTTCCTAAGATGCGGTTGTCCTCGCAAGACGACCGATCCCGGAGCTTCCCATGACGACTGTAACCGAACTGAACAAGACGGCGCAACGGGTGCTGATCGACGCCGCCGAAGCCGTGGCCCGATCCACTCAATACACCAAGCGAACGTCGAAGCTGAGCGGCCCTCTTTTTGTCCAGACGCTGGTGTTCGGCTGGCTGGCCCGCCCGGAAGCAACGCTGGAGGAGTTGGCCCAGACGGCGTGTGCGCTGGGAGTGGGGATCAGCCCGCAGGGGCTGGACGAAAGGTTTACCAAAGACGCCGCCGCATTCCTTCAGGCGGTGCTGAGACGGGCGACCTTCGAGAAGGTATCAGCGGACCCGGTGGCGGTCGATCTGCTCGCCCGGTTGCGGGGGTGTTCCTGCTCGACGCCTCTCAGGTGACGCTCCCGGCGGAATTGGCCGAGGTCTGGCGGGGCAACGGGCGGAGCGAGCCGAGAGAAAGGACCGAAGCGGCGGTGAAGCTGTCGGTCGGGCTTGACCTGTGCCGGGGGAGGCTTTTGGGGCCGGAGCTCTGTGACGGCAGAGAGCACGACAAAAACGCCGACCTGGTGGCGCGGGTCCTGCCCCAAGGCTCCCTGCGGGTGACGGACCTGGGCTACTTCCGGGTGGGAGAGTTGGCCCGGCTGGATCGGATGGGGGTCTTCTTCCTCACCCGGTTCCAGACGAAGTGCGGCCGGGTGGATGGAACGGGACAGGCGTGGGAACTGGACGCCTTCCTCGCCGCTCAGGCCGGGGATCAGGGGGAGGCTTTGGTATTCCCCCGAATTGAAGTACAGGAAGTTAAGCAAGTCCGTTCCGTCGAATC
>JAHWJO010000414.1 GCA_019348365.1 Armatimonadota bacterium
TCTCGCGCATCCTGCCCGATGCCTCCCCCGAACAGAAGGCGAAAGGGATCGGTGACCTGACATGGGACGAGGTCTCGCGTCTCGACATCGGAGCCTGGAAAGGCCCGGAGTTCGAGGGTCAGCGCGTCCCCTGTCTGGCCGACGTATTCGCGATGCTGCAGGCGCAAACCGGGCGCCGGATTTACGTCGACATCAAAGAAATCGATCTCGAACAACTCGCCCGTGAAGCGGAAGCCGCGAGGGTCACAGAGCGGCTGATCCTCGCCAGCACGGATCATGCCGTCGTCCGTCGCTGGAAGGCGCTGGCACCGGGATCGTCGACTCTGCACTGGATGGGCGGGACGGAAACAGAGCTGGCGCGTCGTCTGGAGGAGCTTCGCGAGGCCGGTTTCGCCGCCATCGATCAACTCCAGATCCACGTCCGCAAGGTCGGCGACAGCTTCACCCCCTCCCCTTGTTTTTTGGAGCGGACGGGGCGTGAGCTCCGGGATCGAGAGATCCTCTATCAGGTCTTCGCTCAGAATAGTTCGGATTCGCGAGACATTTTCCGGCTGATGGATCTGGGGGTCGCGAGTTTTGCAACCGACTACCCCGCTATCGTCATGAGGGCGATCCGAGACTATTACTCAGCGGCTGATTGAGTCGGATAGATGAGCTCTTTGTCGTAATAGGGGGTTGATTTTAATGCGAGAGCCCCTCTCCTGAGCAGATCGGGAGAGGGGCTTTTTCATGCGCGAGGATGTTGTGTTCGTTACTCCGGCGCGACGGCGAGGGCTTCGATCTCCACGATGGCGCCGAGGGGGAGACCCGCCACCTGGATGCAGGTGCGCGCGGGGCGGTCCGTGGGGAACGCCTCCCGGTACATGTCGTTCAGCGCGGCGTAATCGCCCATGTCGGTGAGGAACGCGGTCGTCCGGACGACGTGATCCAGGCTCGCGCCCGCTTCTTTGAGCAATTCTTCCAGCCGTTTCAGGCACTGGCGGCACTGCGCCTCGAACCCGCCCTCCACGAGCCGTCCGTCCGCTCCCGTGCCGACCTGCCCGGAGATGTAGAGGAGCCCCCCGGCGCGTACGACCGGGGAATAGGGGGCGTTCGCCGCCGGGCTGCCGATGGGGAGGATTTCTTTCCTCACGCGATCATCCTTTCCCTGTCTCGGGTCAGGCCTAACTTTTAGCCTTGGGATCTTCGCAGCGGACCTCTTCGGTGCCGGTCTCCCGGTAGCCGGGATCGGGCACGTCGCCGCCGGGGAACGGCTTCCGCCGCCACATGTTCGCCGTCGTTTGCTTGATCCACTTCCCATGGCCGTCCGCGAAGGTGGCGTTGGTGCCCTTGAGATGGTCGTTCAGGCCATAATGGTCATTGTTCTTCCGGAGGTGGGTCTCCGACGCGGAAACCGAGGCGCTTCCGGAGCCCAGCACGTTGAGCGGATGCCAGCGGTCCACGTACATCAGGGTGCCGGCGGTGTTGACGACATCCGACTCGGTGAATCCGCCGCTCCAGGTGGCGAGTCCCCGGCAGTCCGGCGAATACCAATCGCCGTTCATGGTGTAGGAGCGGATCTTTGCGTTCGCGTTGGTGCGGTCGACGTAGTCGGACGGGCAGGCGAAGACCGCTTCCGTCTTGACGTAGGACATGATGCTGTCCGACCACCCCTTGCCGCCGTCCCGGCTTTTGCCGTACCAGGCGGGGTAGGTGTCCTCGTAATCCTGGAGGTACTGCATGGTGGCCTTGCCGAGCTGGTTCAGGTTATTGATGCAGGAGATCTGACGGGCTTTCTCCCGCGCCTGAGCGAACACCGGGAAGAGGACGGCGGCGAGGATGGCGATGATGGCGATAACGACGAGCAGCTCGATCAGAGTGAAGCCGGACTTCTCCGCGTACGCGTTGGAGGACGATTTTGATTTTTGTAAGACAGTCATATCATTTCTCTGGAACAGCACACCTGCGGGGATAGCGAGACGAGGGATCAGAGTTCCTCGGGGGCGGCAGACATCACCCCTACCCGTTTCTTTCGGGAGCAACGCGCTCCTCCTGATAGAGAGGGAGAGCGGACGATGGAGGCTTGCAACGCCTCTTTCATTATACACGTCCGCTCTCCATTGTCGCATGCCCGTTTTTTGTATCCGTGCCGGAGAGAAACCCTCCGGCACGGCCTTGCGTCGCTTACGGACTTACGGGCAGGTCAGGTTGGTGATGGTGGTGCTGCCGGGCGGGAGTTTGACGATGGCCTGGAGGAGGAGCACCGCATCCTGGACGTTCACGCCGCCCTGGCCGTCTACGTCCGCGTTCGCGAGCGACTGGCCGGAGAGGGCGCCCAGGGCAACATCCCCGCCCGAGACGATGTGCCGGAGCACGCCGACCGCGTCGTTGATGTTGATCTCCTTATCGCCGTTGACGTTCCCTTTGCAGCCGCCGCCGGGGCCTCCACCGATCGGGGCGTTGAAGAGCTGGAGTTCCCCGATGGTCGGGATGCTGGTCGCGCCGTTGGTGTGGCTGATGAAGACCCGAACCCCTTTCGTGGTGAGGGGCTGAGGCAGCACGATCCGGCTGGGCTGGCCCGCCACGAACAGGGCTTCGGGATTGATCTCGGTGTTGGGAACGTCCACCCACGCCCCGCTCGCATCCATCGTAAGGAGTTTCAGGCTCTGGATGACGGGGTAAGCCCCGAAGTTCACGAAGTTGACGACGTTGAACGTCTTCGCCTGGTCGAAGGTCAACTGGACCCACTGGTTGTTGACGAGCGGGGTCGTGCCGTCCTCCTCGCTGAAGCCGGAACGCCACGTCGTCGCCGGGTCGCCGTCGTTGAGGTTCGTTACGGGATCGGTGTCCGCCCGCTGGCTGGAGGCGGCCGGTGTACCGCCCAGCGCTAGGTTGGGTCCCTGCGCGGGCAGGTTGAGCGTCACGCTGGCCGTCTGGTTGGCATTGACCGCCACGACCTGGGCTTCGCTCTCGAAGTAATTGGGAGCGGTGGCTCGGATGAGATACTCGTCAGGACCGATGGCGGTCGTAAACGTGCCCTGTTCGTTCGTGGTGGCGATCTGCCCCCCCGGGGTTAATTGGATAGCGGCGCCGGAAACCGGGTTCCCGGTCGTAACGTCCTTGACGACTCCGCTGATGGTTCCCTGCGGCTCTTTTCGGGCCTCGACTTCGTAGATGGTCGGCAGGTTCGACGCGGTGTTGATGTAGATGCGGAGCTGCTTGGTCTTGACCGAAGTAGACAGGGGGAACGTGATCACGCGGTCGCCGCTCCCCGTCAGCTTCCGGTTGGCGATGTCGACGAATTCCGACGTCGCCTCATTGAACCGTTGAACGGTCAACTCGGTGATGCGGCCCAGGTGCTCCCGGACGACGACGGTGTTGAATTCCTGCTCCGCCTCCCATGTGAAATTGAGCCACTGGTCATTCACCTGCCCCCCGGCGGAATTCCAGCGGGTGGTCAGGAGTCCATCGTTGGCTTTGGGCGCATCGTAGGAACCGGAATAGTCGCTCGACGATTCGGCGGTGGCGGTCAGAAGCAGGTTGGGAGGAAGGGCCAGCAGGGAGAAGTTCTGGGTGGCGGTCCCGTTGGCGGGGACGTTCACGTTCAGGGCGGAACGGGATCGGAAGCCCGCTTTCGACGCGGTGAGATTGGTCGGGGCCGCTTCCACCGTCAGGGAGTAATTGCCCTGGGCATCCGTGAGCGCGTTGGCTCCTCCCCCGGAGACCAGCGCGCCCTCGATCGGGGCGTTGCTCGAGTCGGTCACTTTGCCGCTGATAGCGCCCAGCGGCACGTTCTTGACCCTCAGTTCGGTGATCGACGAGACTCCGGCGGTCTCCACGATGAGGAGCCGGAGCGCGGAGGTCGTCACGGGCTGGGCGAACGTGACAGCGTGCAGGGGCGCAGGGGCGCCGGTCGGATTGAGCGTGGTGCCTTCCGAGTTGTAGACGGTCCGCCATTCGTCCACCCCTTGGGGGACTTGAAGCTCGAATCGGCGGAGGCGGTTGAAGCTCTCGTCGATCTCGACTTTGTTGAAGGTGACGGGATTGGTCCAGGTCAACTGAAGCCATGCGCCGTTCACATCGCCATCCCGCGCGTTCCAGCGGGTGATCATGCTGCCGTCATTGGCCATGGCGGCGACGAAGTTCGTGTTGTGGGGGGTCCGGTCATCTTGCCAGGAGGAGGAGGCGGTCGCAGATGCGGTCAGCGCCAGGTTTTGCGACTGGGCAGAGGCGAGGGGGGTGATCCCCGCCAGGGATGCCACAGCGAACAGAACTCCGGCCAGGAGAGCTGTAGCTTTCAAGGGTACTTCCTCTCTTTCATCGTGTCTTTCAATCGTGTAGCACGAGTGGTCTTCTGTTGTTGAGGGGCGACCGGGAGGCCATCGATTCTGACCCTGAATACTCATCGCAAAGAAGGAGGAGAGAAAAGTAGAGCGTTCTTTGCAGGGTGAATACGACAGCCGGGGAGGCGATCCACCTTTTTCGTTCCGTTGCGCTTATCCGGTGTTGCCTCTTCCGGAATCCTGTATGCACAGAGATACGTCGGTATCCCGGAGGCCACTGCACCCTCAACAAGCAAGAGTTTCGTTCGAGCTGTATTTTTTCCTTCTACTTGCATTTCTGCTTGACGCGATTTCTTTATCTAAGAACGACGGCCTCTCCCGTTTCGACGGACTTCAGCGCCGCCAGCGCGATG
>JAHWJO010000415.1 GCA_019348365.1 Armatimonadota bacterium
CCCACCGACCCGGAGGCGCTGGAAGCCATGCTGCCCTACTTCACCCGTCAGTTCGGAAACGCCTCGACGCTCTACTCGCTCGGGCAGGAGGCGCACGAAGCCATCGAGAACGCGCGGAGCCAGGTCGCCGCGCTCCTCGGCGCGCGGGCGGACGAGATCTATTTCACCAGCGGCGCGACCGAAGCCGACAACTGGGCGATCTTCGGGATGGCGGCGGCGCAGGAGCGCAAAGGGAAGCATCTCATCTCCTCCGTCACCGAGCACGAGGCGGTGCTTCAGCCCCTCCATGCTCTGGAGAAACGCGGCTGGGAAGTCACGCTCCTCCCGGTGGATGGCGAGGGCCGGGTGAACCCCGAAGACGTGGAGAACGCGATCCGGCACGACACCGTCCTCATCAGCATCATGCACTCGAACAACGAGATCGGGGTGATCCAGCCCCTCCCGGAGATCGGGGCGCTGGCGCGCGAGCGGCGCATCCCGTTCCACACCGACGCCGTGCAGTCCATCGGCAAGGTCCCCGTGGACGTGGCGGAGCTGGGGTGCGACCTGCTCTCGCTCTCCGGCCACAAGATCTACGGCCCCAAGGGCGTGGGAGCGCTGTACGTCCGCAAGGGCATCCGAATCCGCCCATTCATGGAGGGGGGCGGCCAGGAGGAGAACAAGCGGAGCGGAACCTACAACGTGCCGGGGATCGTGGGTCTGGGGAAAGCCCTGGAGGTGGCGGGCCGGGAGATAGAGGCGGATGCCGCCCGGTGGACCCGCTGGCGAGACCGGATCATCGATGCGGTGCTGGCGATGCCGGACACGCGCCTGAACGGCAGCCATCAGCACCGCCTCCCGATGAATGTGAACGTCTCGTTCCTCGGCACGGAAGGCGAACCGATGCTCCTCAACCTCGACGAGCGCGGCTTCTGCGTCTCCAGCGGGGCGGCGTGTTCATCGGGCAGCACGGAGCCGTCGCACGTGCTCACGGCGCTGGGGCTGTCGAGAGAGTGGGCGCAGGGGAGCCTGCGGTTCTCCCTGGGGCGCACCAACACCGACGAACAGATCGGCCGGCTGCTGGAAGTGCTGCCGGAGGTCGTGGGGGACCTCCGGCGCTTGAATCCGGGCTACGGCACGATCGGGAAGGTGGCCTCTCCCGTTGCTGCCGGATGAGGGTCGGCATCCCTTTGCGGGAGCGAATTACTTTTCAGCCACATCGAACGTGTAGATGGCCGATCCCACGTTATCTCCCTGCTTGATGTTGATGTCGGCGGTCCACGGCCCATGAACCGCCAGTACTTCCGCCGCCCCGTAGTGGCCCTCCACCGGGACCAGGGTGATGGTCTTCTTCATGCCCCCCGGGCCGCTGAGCTGGAGGTTCACGTTGGCCGCGATCACGGCGGCGCCGTTCTGGGTCACGTTGGCCGTGAACTGGGTGGACCCGACGGTCGGCGGCTGAGGTCTCGTGGTCAGCGTGACCTGGTAAGGGCCGGCGGCTTGTTCCGTTCCCAGTGCAGCGGGTGTGGCCGTTGGACCGGCAGCAGACTCCGGAGGAACATCCGCCACGGGAGCATTGGATTCGGCGGCGGGAAGCGTCGGGTTCTCGGCCGTTTTATCGTCCGCAGGGTTGCACCCCGCCAGGGCAACGGAAATCAGGAGCGTCCCGGAAAGGAATCCCGAGCGTAAAAGGTGCATGTTCATCTTTCACCTCCATCAGTGGGTGTTAAAACTTTTAGGGGGGACCATCGTCCTGATCAGGCACGGAGGAGCTCCGGCGCACGGAAAGGTGGATACCAGGGAGAGATCCGCTGCGGCTTATCATAGCCGCTTATCCATCCCCCTACGGGGCATGAGGAATGATGGCCTACGGCTTGGGCACCACTTCGAATTCGTAGTCCGCCGTCCCTTTCAGCGCCCCCGACTGGATCTCCATCTTGGCCCGCCAGGGCCCTGCCGTCTCCAATTCGACGTCTCCGAGGTATTCCGGCCCCTGAGGAGCCAGCACGGTAGATGCGACGGATCCTTTCGGGCCGGTGAAATGCACGATCACCCTGGCGCCCCGCAGAGGCAGCGTCTTCTCTTTCACCAGGCCCCGGAATTCCGTGGTGCCGACGGTGACGGGGTTCTGTTTCGAGATGAGCGTGGCCATGAAGGGTCCTGCCGCCTGTTCCGTCGCGAGGGGATTGCCGTGCTCCGGGCCGACTCGCGGCGAGGCATCGTATTCGGGGACATCCGGGTTGGTCGTTTCTCCCGGAGCCGGTTTGACCGCTTGCACCGGAGTCGGATCGCTCGCCGTCGTTTCGGGGGAGTTATTGCAGCCCCCCAGCAGGGCAGCGGCAAGAGCCGTTCCGGATAAAAGCGTCAGGCGGTTCGTTCGCATTGTCATGAGCATTCCCTCGATTCTTCAACGGGCCCTCGCCGGTCGGCCCGGAAGGCGTAAGCGGAACGTCACGCCCCGATAAAGGCCTTTCCTCTCCTGGAAGGGCGGTAAGGGAAGGGGGATTCCTCCAGACCTGTTGAACTTCCATGTCATTCTTTTTTTACATGATATGACAGATCTCAAACATTGGTCGCACTGAGACATAACGGCTCGCCAACAGGGTCCGGGCAAAAGACAAACCGTTGGGGAGCGGTATCAACGGCCAGAGAGATGCAGATCCTGTCCTTCGCTGGCCGCCGCTAAAAATATATGACTTTTTCAAAATCATCGATAACAATAGAGGGGGCAGATCGGCGACGCAAAGCGGCCTGCCCGGAAAGTGTACTTTAGACGTGGAGATGATTGAATCATGAGATCAAATGGAAGTAACGGGCATAAGTTGAACCGCCGGAGCGCGGAGTTCACCCAGGGGCGCAACCGCGCCGCCGCCCGCGCCATGCTCAAGGGGATCGGTTTTACCGACGAGGACCTCAACCGGCCCATTATCGGCGTGGCGAACACCTGGATCGAGACCATGCCTTGCAACTACCACCTCCGCGACCTCGCCGCGCGAGTGAAGGAAGGCGTCCGCGCGGCGGGCGGCACCCCGATGGAGTTCAATACCGTCTCCGTCAGCGACGGCACCACGATGGGCACCGAAGGGATGCGCGGCTCGCTGGTCAGCCGGGAGATCATCGCCGACTCCATCGAGCTGATGGGCCGCAGCTACTTCTTCGACGGAATGGTCGCCCTCGTCGGGTGCGATAAAACGATCCCCGGCTCCGCGATGGGCCTCCTGCGCGTGAACGTCCCCAGCATCGTCCTCTACGGCGGGTCGATCATGCCCGGCTCCCACAAGGGGCGGGACATCACGATCCAGCACGTCTTCGAGGCCATCGGGGCGGCGGCGGCGGGCCGGATCACCGAGGACGAATTGCGGGAGATCGAGAACGCGGCCTGCCCCGGCCCCGGCGCGTGCGGCGGCCAGTACACCGCGAACACGATGTCCACCGCGCTGGAGTTCCTCGGCCTCTCCCCGATGGGCACCGCGAGCGTCCCGGCGGTGGACCCCGATAAGGACGAAGTCGCGCGGCGGTGCGGGCGGCTCATCCTCGACCTGATCCGGCTCGACATGAAGCCCCGCGACCTCTGCACCCGCGAGGCGTTCGAGAACGCGATCGCGAGCGTCGCCACGACGGGCGGCTCCACCAACGCTGTCCTCCACCTCCTCGCCCTCTCCCGTGAGGCGGGCATCCCCCTCACCCTCGAAGACTTCGACCGGATCAGCGCCCGCACCCCGCTCTACGTGGACCTGATGCCCGGCGGCAAGTACACCGCCGTGGACGTGGGCAAGGCGGGCGGCACCACCGTCATCGCGAAGCGGATGGTGGATGCTGGTCTCGTCAACGGCAGCCTCCGGACCGTGAGCACCCGCACCCTCGCCGAAGAAGCCCAGGATGCCCATGAGACCCCCGGCCAGGACGTGGTCCACGCCCTGGGAGACCCGATCAAGAAATCGGGGGGGCTGGTCATCCTGCGCGGGAACCTCGCGACGGACGGGGCGGTGGTGAAGGTCGCCGGGCACGAGCGGCCCCTGCACACCGGCCCGGCCCGCGTGTTCGACCGCGAGGAGGCGGCGATGGCGGCGGTGACCGAAGGCCGGATTCAACCCGGCGACGTGGTCGTCATCCGGTATGAAGGCCCCTCCGGCGGCCCCGGCATGCGCGAGATGCTCGCGGTGACGGCGGCCATCGTCGGCGAGGGGCTGGGCGATTCCGTTGCCCTGATCACCGACGGGCGGTTCAGCGGCGCGACTCGCGGCCTGATGGTCGGCCACGTCGCCCCCGAAGCATCGCGGGGCGGGACCCTCGCGGTGGTGCGGGACGGCGACGAGATCACCATCGACATCGAGAAGCGGAGCCTCAGCGTCAACGTCTCCGCCGAGGAGATCGCCGAGCGGTTCCGCACCTGGCAGGCTCCCCCGCCGAAGTACACCACCGGCGTGTTCGGGCGGTACGCCGCGCTCGTGGCCTCCGCCTCCGAAGGAGCGATCCTGAAGACTCCCGGCATGGATTAAGGAGAGTTAACGGATGTTTGGGACGCGGCGCGACGCTACGCGGATCGGAACGGATTAACGCGGATAACCCCTAGAGGATGGTAGAGAGAACAATGAGGTTTGACCGCCCCAACAATCATACAGCCACAAAGTTCCAGGATACGGGGGGTTGGGGTGTCTGACCCTCTGGGGTGGAAAGAAAAAGGGTTTTTACCTT
>JAHWJO010000416.1 GCA_019348365.1 Armatimonadota bacterium
GGCTGGAGGCCTTCAACGCCGAAGCCGAGGCCGCGACCGCCCGCCTCAACGAAGCGACGGACGCCGCCGAACAGTCACGCGAACGACTCGCCCGTTTTCAGGAGGAATTGAAAGCTCAGGAAGCCGAGCTGCACGAGATCCGCCAGAGCCACCAGGCGGCCCAGAACGCCCTCAAGGAGCGCCAGACCCAGCTCATGCGCCTTTCCGCCCGACTCCGCAGCCTGGAGGAGATGCACCGCAGCCTCGAAGGGGTGTACCGGGGGGTGAAGACCGTCATCCAGGCGGCCCGGTCGGGGAACCTCCCCGGCGAGTACCGTGTCGTGGCGGACCTGCTCACGGTCCCCCCCGAGTACGCGCTGGCGATGGAGGTCGCGCTGGGGTCCCACGCGCAGGACATCGTCTGCCCCCGCGACCGCGACGCCCAGGAAGCGATCCGGTTCCTGAAAGGCCGCAACGCGGGCCGCGCCACCTTCCTCCCCCTCGATCTCATCCGGGGCGACCGGCTGCGGCCCGACATCGGCCCCGGCATCCATGGCGCGGCGGTGGATCTCGTCGCGTTCCCGGACGACGTGCGGCCCGCCCTCGAATCGCTCCTCGGTCGCATCCTGGTGGTGGAGGACATGCCCACCGCCGTCGAGCTCGTCCGCCGGCCCCGGTCCGGCACGCGCGGGGGGCGTCTCGTCACCCTCGACGGGGAGCTGGTCAACCCGAACGGCTCCCTCACCGGGGGCAGCCGGGAGGGCGGTCCGGGCATCCTCAGCCGCAAGGTCGAGATCGACCGGCTGACGGCGGAGGTGGAAGCCGAGACGAAACGGCTTCAGGAGGAGGAACAGGCCGTCCAGTCCGCCGCCAACGCGCTCACCCGGCTGGAGAGCCGCCGGGAGTCCCTCCGGGGAGAGATCGCGGCGGCGCGGGTAGAGGGGGCGCAACGGGAGAGCGCGCGGGATCACGCGGGCCGGGACTCCCGCCGCCTCACCCGCGAACGCGACGACGCGGAGACGCGCCTCGCCGCCGGACAATCTCGGCTGGAAGATGCCCGGTCGCAGAAAGTAGAGATGTCAAAGGCGCTGGAGGAGGTTCGCTCCCGGATCGAACGGCTGCACGATGAGGAACGGGAGGCCGAAGCGGCGGTGACGGCGGCGACCGAAGCCGGGGAGGCCGCGCGTGCTTCTGCATCCGACGTGCAACTCGACCTCGCCCGCGCGCGGGAGCAGCGCCACGCCCTCGACGAGCGGCGGCGGCGGCACGACCGTGCGGGGGCGGAAGTGCGGCAAGGGCTGGAGAGCGCGAAAGAATCACTCGCCATGCTGGACGAACGGCGGGGCCGGAACACCGGGCAGGAAGACCGGCTCGCCGCCGCCCTCGAAGCCCGGCGGGAAGCGGCGGCGAAACTGGAATCGCAGTTATCAGCCCTCGCCGGGGACCGGACCTGCTTCATGGAGGGGCTCGGGGAGCGGGCCGCCGCCCTGAAATCTCTCGCCCAGGAGCGGGAATCGACCCTGGAGAAGACCCACCGACTGGAAGTGCGCGAGGCGGGACTCCGCTCCGACATCGAGCACCTCCAGCTCCGGCTCATGGTGGATTACGAAGCCGAGCCCGACCACGCCCCCATGCTCGCGCAGGCCGTTGCCAGCCGCCAGAACACCGCCGTCGAGGTCAACCGGCTCAAGCGGGAGATGCTGGCGCTCGGGACCGTCAACCTCGGGGCCATCGAGGAGTACCGCCGGGTCAGCGAGCGCGTGGAATTCCTCTCCACCCAGAAGGCCGACCTCGAAGAGGCCGAAGCGACCCTGCTGCGCGTCATCACCGAGATCGACGCGACGACGCAGGAGGCGTTCCGGTCCACCTTCGAGCGGGTCGCCGCCGCGTTCGACGAGATGTTCCGGCGGCTCTTCAACGGCGGGCGGTCACAGCTCGTCCTCACCGACCCCGCGAACGTGCTGGAGACGGGGATCGACATCATCGTGCAGCCGCCGGGGAAGAAGCTCCAGCACCTCCAGCTGCTCTCCGGCGGGGAGAAGGCGCTGACGGCGGTCGCGCTGCTGTTCGCGCTGCTGGTGGTGAAGCCCAGCCCCTTCTGCCTCCTCGACGAGGTGGACGCCGCGCTCGACGAGGCGAACGTGGACCGCTTCGCCGACGTGGTGCGGGACTTCGCCCAAAAGAGCCAGTTCATCATCATCACCCATAACAAGTCCACCATGGCGGCGGCGGACACCCTCTGTGGCGTCACGATGGAGGAGCCCGGCGTCTCCAAGATCCTCAGCGTCCGGCTTGAAGACTGATCAGTAAAAAGTCGACGGATTCTCTTTCCTGAAGGAGAATCCGTCGACTTGTTTTCACGTATGACACCCTCGTATCGGGCTACTGGAGGGGGAGGGGTGATCCCTAATGGCCGCACCGCTCCCGCCCCGGCCAGGGGTTCCAGAGCCGGATGGGACCGGGCTCCGGGGATTCTAGCGCGATGAATTTCTTCTTCGGGATCCATTTCGCCCGGCCGTCGGCGTAACCGAGGTTCGCTCCCTCCTGATGGATTGCGGAGATGGTGTCGCCACAGAAATAGCCGTCGTTCAGCGGGCGGTCCACGCGGTCCGCTCGGCCGCCCTCCCGCGTCGTGGTCGATTCGTCGAGCAGCAGGACGATATCAGAGACGCTGAACCGGGTCTGGAGCATCTCACTTTCTTCCGCGCAGGTGAGCCGGCAGTTCATGGAATAGGAGAGCCGGAGTTCGGGCACCTCCGCGCTGGGGCAAACGTAGAGGCTGGCCGAGCGCGTGTAAGGCCAGAGGCCGCCCTGTTCGGGCAGCATGGGAGCCGCCGGGGTCGCCGGGCCTCCCCACCGCGTCATGCCGACCCAGTGGCCTTTCTGATACGTGCTGTTGAAGGGAGCCGCGCCGGGCAGGGTATTCTCATTATCGTCCATGTAGAGCCGGAAGCCCGTGCCCAACTGCTTCATGTTGTTGAGACATGAGGTCTGGCGGGCTCGCTCCCGCGCCTTGGCAAACACGGGGAACAGGATCGCCGCCAGGATCGCAATGATGGCGATGACCACCAGCAGCTCGATGAGTGTAAAGCCTCTCTTATCGGGTTTCATTCGTCACACCCCTTTCCTGAGCGGTTTGACTGTTCAGTTCGGACAATAGTTCCAGCGCCGTTTCCACGCCCAATTCCCCCGCTTCCGGGGCCACGCACTCCGGGTATCCGTAGTATCGGTGGGCGCTGTCCACTTCATAACCGCCGAGGGGGTATGCCTCCCGCGTGGGCAGGTAGCCGACGTTGCCGTTCGAGTACGCGGCGAGGATTGTGCAGGGGTAGGGCGACCTCCGGCGGATCTCCAGCCCCTGCGTGCAGAACGCCTCGCCGGGCAGCGTGACGAACGCCGCATCCCCGATAGCCAGCGCGGAGAGGGTCACTTCGATCTCTCCCGCATTATTTCGATACGGGAGCTTCACCAGCCTTTCGGCGTACCGGGGAGCAGAGAGGGAAATCTCCTGGCCCGCGTTTCCGGCGCTGCCAGAATCGCCAAGAGCCGCCCGCGCCGCCTTCGCCACTTCCATCCCGATCCGCTCGCACTCCGCCCAGCCGCGCCGCTCCAGGTCCGGGTTGATGTCCCCGCACGCGCCCTGTACGAAAAGAGGGAGGCCGAACCCCGCGCGTTCATGCGCCCGCTCCAGCGCCCGGACCGCCACGCCGGGGAAGTCGCACGAGACCGTCCGCCACTCCGACCCCAGCGACACCGGATGGCAGGCATGGTTCAGCAGGGTCGCCTTCCCCTGTCCCTTCTCATCCATAAATCGGAGGACCGTCAGATCGGGGTCGTAAACGCCCGACTCGCTCCCTTCCGGGACATCTCGCCGGGCGCTGATGCGCTCCACGCCGGACCCCGCCGGCACCCGGCGGTTCATCCCCACCCTCGCTTCCGTCCGCGTGAACCTCGCGGAGACCGGAGCGAGATCCGAAGCGGCCTGACGCGTGACCGCCAGCAGCGTGGATTCCAGTTCCTCCATCCACGCGTCGTCCTGCGATCCGCAGCCGTGCAGGTTCATCGAGGCCGGACAGGAATGGGCGTGGGTGCAGGTGAGCAACACCCCCTCCAGTCCTACCTCCCGGCAGAGCCGCTCGCGAATTCGGGCGTCCGCCTCCGGCTCGAACCCCAGCAGGTCGCATGCGAGGAGCGCGGCCCTTCTCCCCTCCCCCTCGAATACCAGCGCCCGCGCCCAGACCGGATCGTGAACCCCCATAGAGGGCTGAACGCGTGCCGCAAACCCGGACAGCTCACAAGGCCGTTCAGGGGTGATGTCCGCCTTCGCCGCTCCCACTTTCAGCACAGATTCCATGAGAACCTCCTTTTGGTGTGGGTCGTTGGGTGATTGGGTCGTTGGGGGAGTCGCTCCTAAACGCCCGTATTTCTATCCATGATCCAGGCCGGTACCCCCTTTGTACACCCGAATAGGGGAGGGCATTTCCAACGACCCAACGACCCAACGACCCAATCACCCATCACTGCCCGAAGAAGTTATCGATCCGCACATCGTGGAAGAATTTGACCAGGCGGCCGCCCACCCCGTTGACGCCTTCACCGACTATGAGGCCCATGAAGAAGTTCAGCGCCCGGCGGTACCCCCGAATCACGCCGTACCGGAGGACGAGGCACTTGCGGACCCAGC
>JAHWJO010000417.1 GCA_019348365.1 Armatimonadota bacterium
TGATGCTCCCTTCGGCGGAGACCTCAATAGCGCCGAATCCCCCGAAGCGCATCAGGTTGGCGAGGCCGGGATTCACGTACTTGCGATACCGCTCGACGGCGGCATCGGTGCGCGCTTCCCAATCTTCCGGGTCGGCGGGAAGATTCAACGTTGGATCAGCGAGGGACATCAGGGCGCTCCTGGCGTGGACGAGGGTGGCGAGAAATACCGGAGAGATGCTATTGATTCTGTCTCAGGGCCTCAAGACGAGCAAGTTCTTTGGGAGGAGATTCCGGATTGGGGAGAGTGCAAGGTAAGGCCACCCTCACCCCGTCGCTCACCTTCGTTCGCGACGGGGTGAGGGTGGCCTTGGACCCCGGACGTGATTCAGTCCCCTCCCCCGAAGAAGTCCCCCACATCCATATCTCCCGCATCGAAGATGCCGCCACCCGAATCGGAGCCGAAGAAGTCGCCTACGTCACTGGAGGAATCGGAGCCGCCGAACACGCCCCCGAAGAAATCTCCCGTCGAGTCGTCGCCCGCCGCCCAGCCGGAGTCCGCCGATCCGGCATGACCGGCGTATCCGGGATCGTTGGGCGTGATCACGGTCGGCTGGGAGTAGTTCCGGTCGAACAGGTTCTCCAGCAGGAGGTAGTCCATCAACCCGAATCCTCCGCCGAAGAAGCCGCCCCCGCCGAACACCCCGCCGCCGCGCCCGTAATCGTTCCACGGGTCGTACCGCTGGCTCTGGTACCACGGCACACGTCGCCCGCCTTCCTCCGGCACGGTCAGGACCTGCGGCTGCCGTCCCGTCCGGGCGATGTCGTAACAGTCCTCGCACGCCAGCACCCGCCGCGAATCCCCTTCCACGTTGATCTCTAAAGAGCGGAGGTCCTGCATCCGGGTCGGCTTGGAGCAGAAGAAGCATGCCCCGCGCTCCGCTTTCGGCACGTCTTCGGCGCGGGGGATACTCCCCGCCGTCCCCGGCTCGTCGAGGGGCCGCTTCCCAAGCGACTGGTCGAGGCGGACCCGGGCGCGCGCCGCAAGCTTTTCCGCCTGGGTCGTCAGCCGGTCCGCTTCTTCGTACTGCTCCACGGTCGTGGCGACGTTGTACACCTCACCCGCTGCGGCGAACGGGTCCACGGCGGCGGAACGGAGTTGCTTCGCTTCCTGAATCAGGGGAGAATTATCCGCCTGGGCCGCCTCCAGATCGAACCGCTTGAACTCGTCCTGAAGGGCCGCCATCCGCTCGATGAGGGAGCGGTTGAGTTCGGTGATCCGCTTCTTCCGGGCGGCCTTCTTCCGGTTCGTGACCACCACCATAAAAATTACGGCGGCAAGGAGGAGGAAGGTCCAGAACATCCCGGAGGACCGCTGCTGCCCCTGCACCGTCGCAAAGGTGTTGTCCGCGATGGACTTCACCCCCGGCTCGATTCCCTCGGAAAAGGATAGGCGGCTTTCCTGAATAACCCCGCGCATCTTCCCCCAGGAGAGGGAATTCGACCAGGCGGACACGCCCTTCTCAGGCACCACCACGACCATCAGGCCATCCCGGAGCTTCATATAATCGTGCAGATTTTTGGTAAAACTGTGTCGGATATTCGTCGTATCGCCGCCCTGGCGCCGGGTGGGGACGCTTGGAATCACCACCACCTTCACTTCATTGGAGCCGTAGCTTCCCGCGAGCCGCTCCAGATTCGGCTCGCTCACCCTGTCGGCCAGCGTCGGCGCCACGTAAACGTCGCTCTGCTGGAGTTCCCGCAGGAGAGCGTTGGGGTCGAAGGGGCGCACAGCCGTTGCGCTCTCAGGGATGGCCGGACTCGAAATGCCGTTCGGGCCGGGGGGCGAGAGCGTCCCCCGGGGCTGTGTCAACTGCGCGTGCGCGCTCAGGGCGCACAGGCTCACCAACCCCGCGATCAGTAACCGTTGTCCCCGTATCAGGTGATTTTTGAGGGTCATCATGACGTCTTCTCATCCTCTCCAGGGAGAGCGGATCGCTTATCCCCCGGGACTCTCCCATGGGGTAAGAGCGATGTTTGAAAAACCGGTTCCTCACTCATGATGAACCATGAGACAGCGGAGGAGGCCGTTATGGACTGGGACGAAGAATCCGTGGACCTGCTGTGGAAGCTGGAAGACGCCTTTGAGATCGTCTTCAACCCGCCGGACCTTATCCCTATTGTAACCGTGGGAGACCTGTACCGGTTAATTCTCGTCAAAATCGGGCTGCCGGAGTCGGAACGGAGCCTGAGCGATCCATTGCTCCACCGGGTTCAGACGATCTTCATCGAGGAGTACGGCGCGTCTGCCCACTCCGTGTCTCCCTCCGTCCCGCTCGACCGGCTGATCCCCCCGGCTACCCGGCGTGTGGAATGGCCGCGCCTCGGCGAGCGTCTGGGATGCCGGCTGCCGGACCTTCGCGGCCCCTTCTGGGGGGAAGCCGTTCAGGCATTGCTGGGGCTCGTCATTATCCTCAGCATTATCCCCGCCGCCATCACCCTGGCCCGGTCGGCGTCCCACTTGATTCCTGCGCTCTCTCTCGCGGAGTTCGTTCAAACAGTCACGGCTTCCACATCCATTCAGGTGTTCTGCGGAGGGATGCTCGGTTCTCATCTCGCTCAGAAGCTATCGGATGCGTCCATGATGCTCCTCCCACCGGGATGCTCCACGGTGGAAGGCTTGGTAAAGGAACTGCTCAAGCTCAATTACGGGTCTCTGGCCCGTCAGGCGCAGAGTGTTCACCGCCGGGAAGCCTGGGAGGTCCTCCGCGCTCTCCTCGCCGAGCATGCGTCCCTGGAAGCGGATCAGATCACTGAGGAGAGCCCCTGGAGGAATCCCCGGTCCCCCTCGACTTCGGAGGCGGTCGCCCCTCCCGTCCATCGCGACTTCCGGTTGACCCGCTGAATCCAGACCGCGTACCATGGCTCCCGTCGATTCAAGAGTCACAGCGATTCCAGCGCACTCTCGAAAAGCCCCAATTCTGCTCCTCCTGGTGAGCCCTTATGAGAAAACCGATCCGGAATAAGCGTCAGAAAGCCGCCTTCAAGGTCGGGGAACGGCGGCTGGCCCCTCAGGAGGTCCCGGAGTTGCTGGAACTCTCCCTCAATCCCGACCCGGCGGACCGGCTGCATGCGGCTGAGAACCTCTGCCCCTGCCACGTCCGCCGGAGCGTGGAGGCGGTCTGGCAGGCCCTCTTCCGCATGATGGAAGACGAGGACGTGCGGGTCCGGCGCGCGGCATGGCACACGCTGGAGGACGGCGGACGGCCGGATGACCCCCGCCTGGATGCGATCATCGAGCGCGTTCTGGCAAGCGAGACGGATCAAGCCGTCCGGAACTTCATCAAGCAAGTCCAGGGCGAGGAGCGGAAACAGCAAGATACGCTCTACAAGGCTCTCGGAACTCCTCCGGTGAAGCGGAAGGGCCGCTGCGACTTCTGTGGGGAATACGATGTGTTCGTGGAGCGTGATCTTGAAACCATGATCCCGACGGATGACCTCCCCCGCGCCGCCCTCATCTGCGAGAGTTGCCGATAAACTCTATATTAGATGCAAAGCAGGGTAGGAAGCGAAAGGGACGCGGGCCTGCGGCACGCGGATCGGAACGGATCCACGCGGATTCACCCCTTTGAACCGCAGAGACGCGGAGACGCAGAGAACCCCCAACCCCTGAAGAGGTGATTGGGTGAGGGGGTTATCCGCGTGTATCTGCGTTCATCTGCGGTTCCAGAAGTTTTATCTGTGTTTATCCGTGGTTCCATATAGTCTTTTCTTTGTGTCCTCCGTGGTTCAAAGGGGTTGATCCGGGGTTTCCGGGGGTTTCCGTGAAGCGAGCGCAGCGAAGCTCCGCGTCCCCTTCGCCGGGAGAATAACTAATCGAGGTAGTAGCGCACGTTGCACAGCACCACATCGCGGCGGAAGAGCATCGCCCACTTGATCATCAGCCCCGTCTGATTGTGCAGCAGCTTCCCGAACAGCCCGCTCGGCACGAACTCCGGCAGCACCACCGTCACGGGGCCGGACTCCTCCGTCCCCCGCATCTCATCCAGGAATTCCAGGATGGGCCGCACCACCTCGCGATACGGCGAGTGGATGATGATGAGCGGCATGTCTCCCGCCACCTGCTCCCACTCCTCCCGCAGCCGCGCCTCCGACGCCGGGTTCCGGCCCGTGTCCACATGGAGCCCCACCGCCGAGTCGGACATGGACCGGGCGAACCGGATCGCCGGGACCGCTCCCTTCGTCACCCCCGGCACCAGCACCAGCACCTTCGAGAGCGAGTGCCGGGAGAGGTCCGGAAGCCCCTCCATCGCCAGTTGAGATTCCACTTTCCGGTAATGGCGGTTGATCTTGAAGAAGAAGGCCACCAGCATCGGGATCAGGAGGATGACGACCCACGCCCCATGCGTGAACTTGGATACGGCGATGACCAGGCACACCACGCCGGTCGTGACCGCGCCCGTGCCGTTGATCATGGCCTTCAGTCGCCATCCGGGGGTCTTCAGCTTCCGCCACCGCTGCACCATCCCGTACTGCGCGATGGTGAACGAAAGGAACACCCCCACGGCGTACAGCGGGATCAGGTGGTCGGTGCTGCCCCGGAAGATGACGATGAGGATACTCGCGAAGACCGTGAGCAGCAGGATCCCGTTGTTGAACACCAGCCGCTCGCCGAGGTT
>JAHWJO010000418.1 GCA_019348365.1 Armatimonadota bacterium
GATCACGCAGAGTCCGGAGAGGTCGTCCTTTGCCGCCATAGGTCGAGAGCCTTTCGGAGCACGTCGCCGGTGGGCGGCGCGAGGTCGAAGTCGAACGCTTCATTAAACGGGACCCACGCGGCTTCGAGCACGTCGTCCGCCGCCCGGAGGGTTCCGCCCACGGGTTTCGCCAAATAATCGATAATGACGTACTGGAAGCGGATCGCGCCGTCCTCCGCCCGGAATTCCCGGTCCACCACCGCCGCGACCTCCAGAATTTCCACGTCGAGGCCGGTCTCCTCCTTCGCCTCACGGGCGGCGCACTCGCGGGAGGTCTCCCCCAACTCGACCGCCCCGCCGGGGAAGCTCCACTGGCCGTAGTTCGGCTCCCGCCCGCGCCGGATGAGCAACACCCGGTCTTCCTCCAGGAGGATCGCGGCGGCGCAGGGGATGGGGTGGGCGGGATACTCTCGATTGGAATTCGGCATAAGTGTGTGGATGTGTGGAGGTGTGGGTGAAGGGGACGCGGGCCTGCGGCACGCGGATGGGAGCGGATCCACGCGGATTCAACCCCTTTGAACCGCAGAGGCGCGGAGACGCAGAGAACCCCCTAAACCCCTGTAGAGGTGATCGGGTGAAGGATGGGTTCATCCGTGTTCATCTGTGGTTCCATTTGGAGTTGAATCCGCGTGGATCCGTCCCGGTCCGCGTGCCGCAGGCCCGCGTCCCCTTCACCCACACACCCACACAAATCACGGGTTTGAGACGGTGAACAGCTCGCCGACGCTCTCGCCCGTGTGGATGCGGCGGATCGCCTCCGCGAACAGGGGGGCGATGGAGAGGACGGTGAGCTTCTCGATACGCTTCTCCTCCGGGACGCGCACTGTGTTCGTCACGACGATCTCTTCCACCGGGGTTTCGGAGAGCCGCTGCACTGCCGGGCCGCAGAGGACTCCGTGCGTCGCCCCGGCGTAGATCCGCTTCGCCCCGGCCTCCGTGAGGGTCTGCACCGACTTGATGAGCGTAGAGCCCGCCGCGATCTCGTCCTCGAAGATGATGGCGTCTTTCCCCGCCACCTCACCTACGACGAGACCCTGCGCCACCTTCTCATCACTGATCCGCCGCTTCAGCACGAACGCCATCGGGACGCCGAGGCGGTGGGAGAACTGCTGGACCCGCTTCGCCCCGCCCGCATCGGTCGCGACGGCGACGCAGTTGGAGAGATCGAGTTTTTGGCGGAAATGTTCGGCGATGATCGGGATGGCGGTGAGGTGGTCCACCGGCACGTTGAAGAAGCCGTGGACCTGATCGGCGTGGAGGTCCATGGTGAGGACGCGGTTCGCCCCGGCGGTCGCCAGCAGGTCCGCGATGAGGCGGCCCGTGATGGAGATTCGCGGCGCGTCTTTCTTATCCGAGCGGGCGTAGGAGTAGTAGGGGACGACGGCGGTGATGCGCCGCGCGGAAGCGCTGCGGAGGGCATCGAGGATGATGAACAGCTCCATGATGTGGTCGCTGACGGGCTCGGTGAACGACTGGACGACGAACACGTCCCGCTCGCGCACGTTCTCCTGCACCTGCACGAACAGGTTGTCGTTGGAGAACCGGGAGATCTCCAGCCGGCTGAGGGGGAGCTTCAAGCCGGCGCAGATCTCCTCCGCCAGCGGCTCATTGGAACTCCCCACGAATACCCTTAGAACATCATCCATTAATCACGGCTTCCTGATCATCGGCATCCAACCATGCAGTCCCGCCAAATACACTTGCTCGCTTCCGCCATCAACAAAAAGCATTATCTTCTCAGAGTGAGGATCGTTTCTAGCGAATACGATTATTCGGCCATCGCCCTGAGGCCAAGTCTCTTTTACCTCATAAAGTCCACAAGTGTCTCCAAATTGACGACACCACTTTGAGAGAGCAGCACGAGCCCTTGATCGATCTCGCGCTTCTACTGCAACGGTATGGGAGATGATCAGCACAACAAGGATGAACCAACCTGCAAGGAAGGCTTTAATCCGCAAAGCATAGCCGTTTTCCAGTCTGTTGCTGACCATATCCCATACCCAAATGAGAAACAATCAGGGCAATATCTCCCTCAGCGCGGCGACCAGATACACCACATTCTGCTCCCGCGCAGTGATGTCCAACAAGCAGCGGCTGGTAAAAATTCCAACAAATACTTTTAGGAAATCTTCCATTAAGGTCGGTCCTGTTCCCACGAGGCGGTTTCTTGATGTTGATCATTGAACTCACGAATGGTAATTACACTACCAGTGCGAGACACAGCAACCAGATACCGACGCAAGGGAACTTTCGATTGGAACCAGTAGATCCTTACGCCGTGTCGGTTACTACTGCTATCCCTCATAATTTTATCTATACTGCATCCATGCTTGAGACAAAAATGCGCTAAAGCCACACGAGCACGTTTCTCACCCTCATTCTCCGATACCCGCGATCTCCTTAAGTAAGGCATCAGCATGGACGAGAAGATGCTCAATATGAAAAGGACCAATAAAACGGAGCAGCCCCAGTTAAACCACCGTTCCCCGGTTTTCAACTTCATCCCTCTCAAGAGGAGCAGGATAAGTTCACCGTCTTAGCATTTCCCTCAGCGCGGCGACCAGATACACCACATTTTGCTCCCGCGCGGTGTGGCCCATCAAGCCGATCCTCCAGATCTTCCCCTTGAGCGGCCCCAGCCCCGCCCCGATCTCGATATTGTATTCATTGAGGAGCCGCTTCCGCACGTCGGCCTCGTCCACGCCGTTCGGCACGACGATGGCGTTGAGCATCGGCAGGGAGTATTCCGGGTCGCCGAGCAGCGACAGCCCGATCTCCGCGAGGCCCTGCCGGAGCTTCTCGCTCAATCGGCGGTGGCGCTCCCACCGGTTCTCCAGCCCCTCCTCGAAGACCAGCCGCAGGGCTTCGTTCAGGCCGTAGGTCATATTGATCGGCGCGGTGTGGTGGTAGGTGCGCTCCTCCCCCCAGTACTGCTGGATCATTGAGAGGTCGAGGTACCAGCTCTGCACCTTCGTCTTCCGGGTCGCGATGATCTCCGCCGCGCGGTCGCTGAAGGTGACGGGTGAAAGCCCCGGCGGGCAGGAGAGACACTTCTGGGTCCCGCTGTAGCAGACGTCGATGCCCCAGGCGTCCACCTCCACGGGGATTCCGCCAAGGGAAGTCACCACATCCACGATGAAGAGCGCGCCCGCTCCCAACTCCTTCACCACCCTCCCGATAGCCTCCACATCCGACCGCGCTCCGGTGGAGGTCTCCGCGTGGACCACCGCAACGACCTTGAACGGCCCCTGAGAGAGGGCTTTCTGGATCGCATCCGGCGGGACGGGCTGGCCCCACTCCACGTCCACGGTGACGCACTCGCAGCCGCACCGCTCCACGATGTCCTTCATCCGCGTGCCGAACACGCCGTTGATCGCAACGAGGGCGCGGTCTCCCGGCTCCAGAACGTTGACGAACGCGGCCTCCATCCCCGCGCTTCCCGTGCCGCTCATCGGCATGGTGAGGCGGTTCTGGGTGCGGAAGAGGCGACGGAGCATTTCGGCGGTCTGGTTCATCAGCTCCAGGTACGCCGGATCGAGATGACCGACGGTCGGCAAGCCCAGCGCCGCGAGGACACGCGGCGGGGTGTCGCTGGGACCCGGACCCATCAGGACGCGGGTCGGGGGGCGCAGGGTTCCGTAGTCGGAGGTCGGGGTGGATTCGGGCATGGCTCTCCTCATGGGCAAGGGCGGGACGGCGTTCCATAGAAGTGTAGCGCATCCGGATTCGGGAGGGGAGGGAAGGTTCCTGCCCGCTGGCGTACCGGAGCAAAAACGCTGCCTTATCGCCGCCGCTGAACTTGCCCCATCCAATGGGAACCCGTCATAACCATGGTAAGGAAGACAGCAGAGAGAGATCCAGGGAGGAGAGAAATCATGGCCGACTATTCGTTTGACGTGGTCTCAAAAGTGGATATGCAGGAGGTCAAGAACGCCCTCGACCAGGCGGAGCGGGAGATCGGCACCCGGTACGATTTCAAGAACACGAATTGCTCGATGGAGCTGGACGGGGAAAAGATCGAGCTCCATGCCGACGACGAGTACCGCATGACCGCTCTGATCGAAGTGGTGCAGTCGAAGCTGATCAAGCGCGGCGTGGACCTCAAGAGTTTCGATTACGGCGCCCCCGAACCCGCCTCCAAAGGGACGGTCCGGCAGACGCTCTCCGTGAAACAGGGCATCCCGACCGACGATGCGAAGAAGATCAGCAAACGGATCAAGGAAGAGGGGTTCAAAGCCCAGGCGCAGATCCAGGGCGATCAGCTCCGGGTCTCCAGCAAATCCAAGGACGACCTCCAGAAAGTGATCCAATTCCTCAAGACGAACGATTTTGATATTCCACTCCAATTCGTCAACTACCGATGACGGGCCGTCTCGGCGGCACGAAAGAACACATCGGCAGCGAGATAAGAACGGAAGGAGGATCAGGGGGAGCGACCGAACCTAAAGGCATTACCCTCACCCCCAATCCAGTGGGGTCCGGGGCATGCCGTCTATTCTTTTTGCGGGCGCCATACGGGGGATTCGAGCCCTGAAGCTCTGATCGTCGTACTCCCGCGCTCCCGAAGGAGACTCCAGTGATGTCCCATCCATTCACG
>JAHWJO010000419.1 GCA_019348365.1 Armatimonadota bacterium
ATGCCCCATTGTACTTCTTCCGGATGCTGTAAAATATAGTCAGAAAAGGCATTGTTGATATAGATTCTCTGGCAACTGTTGAATCGCAAGAGAAAAGGATGCACCTCGTCGAGTTCGCTGACCATCTTTCCGGGACCCTGCCATATATTATCCACCAGCATAACAAAATCCCGGCACAGATTTTCTGACCAGTAATCGAGAAGTTGGCACTCTTGAAAGTTGTTATGTTCTTCTAACAGTCGGTTGTAGTCTGAAAGTCCCATCTGTGCCATAGAATTACAACTTTCTCCTGGCAGCCTCTAACTGTTCCCGCACCCGCTCCGGGGCCGTTCCCCCGTAGCTGTTCCGACTGGCGGCGCTCTCCAGTGGGGTGTTCAGGCGGTACTCTTCGGGGAAGTCCGGCCAGAACTCCCGCAGCTCCCCTGAAGTCAAATCCTCCAACGCCTTATTATTCTGCTCGCAGTGGGCGACCATCCTCCCCACGATCTCGTGCGCCTGGCGGAACGGCACGCCTCGCCGCGCGAGGTCGTCCGCCACGTCGGTCGCGGTGGTGAACCCGCGTCCCGCCGCCGCCGCCATTCGCTCCCTGTTGAACGTTGCGGTGCGGACCATCCCCTCGAAGACGTGGAGGGCCAGCTTCAGCGTGTCCACCGTGTCGAAGAGGGCTTCCTTGTCCTCCTGAAGGTCGGAGTTGTAGGTGAGGGGGAGGCCCTTCAGCACCGCCAGCGTCCCCGTCAGGTGTCCGATGACCCGCCCCGTCTTCCCCCGCGTCAGCTCCGCCACGTCGGGGTTCTTCTTCTGGGGCATGATGCTGCTGCCGGTGGAGTAGGCGTCGTCGAGGGTGACGAACCCGAACTGCGGCGCGGCCCACATCGTGATCTCCTGCGCCAGCCGGGAGAGATGCACCACGCACAACGCGGCGAACGCCATGTATTCCACCACGAAATCGCGGTCGGCGACGGCGTCCATGCTGTTCGGGGTGGGGGCGGCGAAGCCCAGCTCCTGCGCCGTGAATTCCCGGTCGATGGGGAAGCCGGTCCCCGCCATCGCGCCGGAACCTAAAGGCGAGAGGTTCATCCGCTCCAGCGCGTCGCGGAGCCGCCCGTGGTCCCGCTCCAGCATCCAGAAATAGGCGAGGAGGTGATGTGCGAGGACGACGGGCTGGGCGGGCTGGAGGTGCGTGAACCCCGGCAGCACCGTCTCGACGTGCCGCTCGGCCTGCCCGACGAGAGCGGATTGCAGCGCGCGGATCGCGCGGGCGGTCTCCTCCCCCTGCTCGCGGAGCCAGAGGCGGAGGTCGGTGACGACCTGATCGTTGCGGCTGCGGGCGGTGTGGAGCTTCCCCGCCACCTCCCCGACGATCTCCCGCAGGCGGGTCTCAACGGCGGAATGGATGTCCTCGGAGGTGGGATCGAACCGAGGATCTCCGGAGCGTACCTCCTCGCGGATCCGCTCCAGGCCCTCCACGAGCCGCGCGCTCTCCTCCTCACCGATGATCCCCTGACGGCCCAGCATGCGCGCATGAGCGATGCTGCCCCGGAGGTCCTGCTCGGCCAGCCGAATATCGAACCGGAACGAATGGAGGAATTCCGCCGCGCGCTCGTCGGTCTCTTTCTCGAAGCGCCCGCCCCAGAGCTTCATATCGGCTCCCCGGCCTCCCCGATATGCTCCTCGATGGCGGGGCCGAGTGCGGTGCGCGCCCCGCCCCCAAGCCGGTGCTCCAGCCCCGCGACCTGCTGGAACATCTTGGCCTGCATGCCGTGGGTGCGGACGTTCCCCGCCGAAAGGCTCTGGTCGAACGTCTTGGAGTCGAAGGAGGCGAGGTCCTCGTTGTACAGCGCAAGCTGGCTGTCACGCCCGAGGACGGTGAGGCTGCCCTTGTAGAGCTTCAACCGCACGATTCCCGATACCCGCATCTGGGTGTGGTTGATGAACGCGTCGAGGTCTTCCTTCAGGGGGTGGAGCCACAGCCCCTCGTAGGCGAGGCGGCCCCACTCCTGGTCCACCAGCGCCTTGAACCGCAGCTCCTCGCGGGTGAGGACGAGCGCTTCGAGGGCCTTGTGGGCGGTGAGGAGAGTGACGGCGGCGGGGCACTCGTAGTTCTCGCGGACCTTCAGGCCGAGCATCCGGTCCTCCATGATGTCCACGCGGCCCACGCCGTGCTCCCCGGCGATCCGGTTCAGCTGCACCACCAGCTCGACGGGGTCGAGCCGGTCGCCGTCGACGCTCACGGGCACCCCCTCCTCGAAGGCGATCTCCAGCGTGCGGGACTCGTCGGGGGCGTTCTCCGGGCTTCGGGTCCAGCGGAAGATCTCCTCCGGCGGGGTGTAGTTCGGCTCTTCCAGCCGCCCGCCCTCGATACTCCGGCCCCACAGGTTCTCGTCGATGCTCCAGATCTTCTCCTTCGATTGGCCGATGGGCACGCCGTGCGCCTGCGCGTACTCGATCTCCTCGGAGCGGGTCATGTTCTTCTCGCGCATGGGCGCGATGATCCGCGCGTCCGGCATGAGGGCGCTGAGGACGAACTCGATTCGGAACTGGTCGTTCCCCTTCCCCGTGCAGCCGTGCCCGAAGGCGTTAGCGCCGACCTCCTTCGCCTTCTCGACGGCCTTGAGCGCGATGAGCGGGCGGGCGATGGCGGTGGAGAGGGGATACCCTTCGTAATCGCCGTTGGCCTTGATGCTCGGGAAGCAGAGGTACTTGACGAACTCCTCTTTGGCATCGACGGTGAAGTGGGTCGTGCCCATCGCCGCCGCTTTGTCCGCCGCCTCCTGAACGTCTTCGGCGGGCTGGCCGACATCGACGGTGACGGTCACGACCTCGTCGAAGCCGTACTCCTCCTTCATCATCGGGATGCAGACGGAGGTGTCGAGGCCGCCGGAATATACGAGAACCACTTTATTGGACATGAAGTAGCTTAACCTTTCAAGAGTAGATAAACGATATAATGGGTCGTTTTACAGCTCCCCGGCGGGTGATGGAGATTGATTGAAGAACGAGGTAAACCTTACGCCTGACGCTTACCCGATTCTTTCGGCAAGGTTCAGGCGTAAAAGCTTACCTCATTCTTTTGTCAATCACCATCATTCGCAGGGTATTCACTCCCCCTGTTTTAGATCAGCTTCCACTCCTTCAGCACTTGCGTGAGCGAGGGAAGGGGTTCCTGCCAGAGCCAGGCCGCGTCCAACCAGAGTCCCTTCAGCACATCGCTGTGATAGAGAGTGCCTTCCAACAACGCCTGATGATAATAACCATCCGGGCCCAAACGGTAGAATTCCGCCTTCTTGCGTTGAGGGTCCAGGAGCCAGTATTCCTTCACGCCGCCTTTTTCATATTCGTAAAATTTCTCTCCTCGGTCTCTCGGCCCGCTGTCCGGGCTGATGATCTCTACCACCAGATCCGCCGGGCCGTCCAGGTAGTTCTGCTTCACGCGAGAGAGATGATCCTTCGCCACGAACAGGATGTCCGGCGACCTTCCCGGCAGGTCGGGCCCGGTCTTCATTTGAAACGGCTCATAATAGACCTGACCCAATTGGTGATGATCCACAAAAAGATTGATGAGCGTGTAGAGAAATCCCCCCAGGAGCTGATGCAGCTTATTGACCGGACTCATGGGAATCACCTCTCCATCCACCCATTCCGCCCAGGTGTCTTCATTCGCCCACTCCAGGAACTCCTCGAACGTCATCCGGCACGGCTCATCGGGAGCCGGGGCAGGCGATTGGGTAGGAACGTTCAGCGCCATTGTTAAAAACCTCATGGTAGGATGAGGGGCAGAAGAATGGGATCATTTCGGCCCCTCATCCGTCACAATCCCTCTCAGGACGACACCGGGCCGACGGACTGCAACGCCAGCAACAGGATCGCCTTGTGGACATGCAGCCGGTTCTCCGCCTGATCGAAGATGGCGGACCGGGGGGAAGCCATCACCTCGTCGGAGACCTCTTCGCCCCGGTGGGCGGGGAGGCAGTGCATGAACAGCGCGTCCGGGGCGGCGTGGCTCATCAGGTCGTCGTTCACCTGATAGCCCTGGAACGCTTCCCGGCGCTGCGCCGCCTCCTCTTCCTGCCCCATCGAGGTCCAGGTGTCGGTGTAGACGATGTCCGCGCCCGCCACCGCGATCTTCGGGTCGTTTGTGACGACGAACGGGACCCCCGCCACCCGGAACAGGTCATCGATCCGCTTCTCGGTCGCGGGGTCCGGGCGGTACCCGAGCGGGATCGCGACCGACATCGGCACGCCGAGCTTCGCGGCCATCAGCATGAGCGAGACCGCCACGTTGTTCCCGTCCCCGACGTACGCGATCTTCACGTTCTGGAGGGAGCGCCGGCGCTCGTAGATCGTGAGGAAGTCGGCGAGGATCTGGCCGGGATGCTCTCGTTCCGACAGGGCGTTGATGACCGGAATCGAGGCGTGATCCGCCAGCGTCCTCAGGTCTTCGTGCCGGTTGACCCGCGCGACGATGCCGTCCACCCACCGTTCGAGGTTGCGCGCGATGTCGGGCACGCTCTCGCGCTCGCCCAGGCCGACCTCCTGCGGGCCGAGGTAGATCGCCGACCCGCCCAGCTCCTCGATGGCGATCTGGAACGTGACGCGGGTCCGCAACGACGGCTTC
>JAHWJO010000420.1 GCA_019348365.1 Armatimonadota bacterium
GGAACTGATCCACGTTCTCGGAAGTGACGGTGTCCGTACCCGTGTCGATGATGGTTTGATCCGGATTCTGGCCTTTGTGGATCTGATTCAGGATCTCGATGCTCTTGCGGCCCATTTCCCGAGGCCGCTGCCCGATGAGCGCCTGAACCGAGCCGTCCTTTACCAACTGTAGCTCTTCCGGCAGAGTGTCGAAACCGACCACTTTGACCTTCCCCGCCATCCCCTTCTGCTTGAGGATCTGCCCGGCGGGCAATACCGCCCACAGTCCCGCCGCGAAAATCCCCGCCGTTTTCGGGTTGGCGGTCAGGTAATCCTGAATGATCCGATGGGCCTTGGCCTGGTCATCGTCGCAGTACTGGGTGGAGGCGACCTTCACTCCGCTTCCCTTGATCCCATCCTGAAACCCTCGGATGCGCTCATTCAGGTTGAACGCCCCGGCGCCCCCGCTCACGACCAGCACGTCGCCGTTACCGCCCAGAAGCTTTGCCATCTGCTCCCCGGCTTTACGTCCCGCCGCGAAATTATCCGTACCGATGTAGGCGATGCGCTGCGATTTCGGCGCGTCCGCGTCGAAGGTGATGACGGGGACTTTCTGCTCCATGGCGCGGGTGATGACGCCGTTCACCGCATCCGGGGCGTTGGGCGAGATTCCGATTCCCTGCACGCCTTTGGTGATGAGGTCATTGATCATCGCGACCTGCTTGCCCGCATCCGCTTCCGTGGGGCCGATCCAGAGCGGTTCGGGGATGCCCAGCCGCGTTGCCTCGGCATTCGCCCCTTCCCGCACCTGGTTGAAGTAGGGGTTGTTCAGGGCTTTGGGGCTGAGGGCGAACACCGGGCCGCCGGTAGACGGAGGGGGCGCCAGGCCGTTCGCCCCCGCTGTGGCGGAGCTGGCGTTGTCCGAAGCGGTCGGGGGCGATTGCGGGGAACACCCGGCCAGCGCCACCCCGAGCAGCGCCACCAGAGCCGGGAAAGACGGAGTCATCCGCAGAGTCATCGTATCTCCTCCATGCTATCAAATGGGATAGAACTATGGGGAACCGCAGATGAAGGCGGATAAACGCGGATAAATCCTCCTAAACCTCTGACGGGGTGACGGGGTTCATCTGCGTGTATCTGCGTACATCTGCGGTTGCTTCATAAGCAGTTCTCTGCGGCGGGCCGATCTCCTTGCGGAAGGCCAACCTCCGCGCTACTTCTTCGCCTGGATGAGCTTATCGGCGGCGGCGTCGAGGTCTTTCGCGGCCTGCTCCGGCGTTTTGGTGTTGTTGATCACGGCGGTCATCGCTTCGGCGATCTCGTCCCGGACCTCCTGCCAGCCGCGCACGTTCGGCTCCGGCTTCGCGAACTTGATCATCTCGAAGGCCTGTTTCCCCTGGGGGTCCTGCTGCCATGCCTTCTGCATCTCCGGAAGCTGCGCCACCGACTGACGCAGGGGCATGTAGGAGGAATGGATCGCCCAGTACGCCGCCTGGTCCTTTTCGGTGAGCCACTTCAGGAACTCCCACGCCGCGTCCTGCTTCTCTTTCGTGGTCTTGAAGATGCAGACGTTCGCGCCGTAGAGCACCGTCACCGGATTCTTCGGGTCCGTCTGGGGAATCATCACCAGCTTCCAGTCGAATTTATCGTTGATCATGGGTCGGAAGAGGGTGCGCTGGGTGCTGGACGTGCAGACCATCCCCGCGCGCTGCGCCCCGAAGTCCGCCTGATAATCGTAGTCGCGGGTCTGGTAGGCCGCGCCTTTCTCGAACATGCGGTTCATCGTCTGGAAAACGGCCAGGGATGCCGGGCTGGCGAAGTTCGCGCCCGTCTCGTCGAGCAGCGTGCCGCCGTGGGACATGATCCACCCGTCGATGGTGGAGGGATTCACGTCCACCGCCAGGCCTTTCATCGGGGGGAGTCCCCCCTGCTGCGGCCCGGTCAGCGCAGTTGCCGCCGCCTCGAACTCCTGCCAGGTTTCCGGGACTTTCGCGATCCCCTTCCGCTTCAGGGCATCCAGGTTCACGTAGTTGACGAGGAGGCTCTTCGTGAAGGGGAAGCTGAGAAGCTGATTGTTGAACGTGGGGTAGCGATTCGTCTCCAGGAAAGCGGGGAAGATGTCGCTCTGATCCTCTTTGGAGAGGCCGTTCGGGCCGTTCACGTAATCGTCCAGAGGGACCACCGCTCCCGCCCTCATGTACTCGACGACCATGCTTTCGTAGGAGACGGCGATCTCCGGCATCTTCCCGCCTGAGATGGCGGTCATGAGCTTTTGATAGAGCTGGGGATAGTTGCCCTGATAGATCGGCTTGACGACGATGCCCTTGCCGTTGGTCTCGTTGAATTTCTTCGCCAGGGCTTCGAGGGCTTCTTTGTTCTCCTGGGTCTGAGTGTGCCAGAAGGCGAGTTCCAGCCCGTCGCCGGCAGCGACCCCACCCGGAGTCCCGTCAGCCGTTTTGGACCCGTCGCCGGCGACCTTCGACTTGCAGCCCGTCCCGGCCCAGGCGAGCGAGAGGGCGGCCGATAATGACAAAAGCGTAAATGTGCGTCGATTCATACTGAGACTGATCCCATTCTGTTCCGTTGTTCCGTTCCCGACGTATCTTCCTTTATTGTGAGAGATACAGGGAGGATTTGTATACAACCCGGCGTGGCGTGATCCACTGTAGAAGGGCAATCGCAGAGCCAATGATTGCGTCCTCCTCGAGGCATCGGCAGAGCGTTACTTGGAGTCCGACGACTCAAGTCGCGGGCAACAACGGCGCAAAGTCGGCCTTCGCCGACTACAGGCTTATACCAAGGGGAACCGCCAAGGCGTTATCCGGAGGGGATACTCATCTTCACAAAAATTAGCATTGATCAAAGCTGACAGAGACAAGGGTTTGTTTATACTTCGGTTCTGTAGTCGGCGGAGGCCGACTTTGCGATCCTGTTGCCCGCGACTCAAGTCGCCGGGCATCGATACGGTCCGGAGCGGATCGACCGGGTGTATTGCCGGATCCACCGGGCCCGGTGTAACATGGGGTAACGCCGACGAAACCGTTCACCATCCGGGGATTTTATATGCACTCAAATGATAAAGAATTGAATCACACGTCGACCCGCCGCGAGTTCCTGGCTTCTGCGACCGCTGTTGCCGGGGCGCTTGCCGCACCCACCGTTTTGACCTCAACCGCTCAGGCGGCGAACGCCCACGCCACGGGTCCGCTCCGAGTCGGCCTGGTCGGCTGCGGCGGGCGGGGCACCGGGGCGGCGGCGCAGGCCCTGAACGCCGATCCCGGCGTGATCCTGGTCTCCATGGGCGATGTCTTCCTGCCCCAGATCGACCGGAGCCTGGCTGCGCTGCGCTCGGATGCCGCCGTCGCCAAACGGGTCCAGGTGAAGCCGGAAAACCGGTTCGTCGGCCTCGATTGCTATCAAAAGGTGATCGACAGCGGCGTGGACGTGGTGCTGCTGGCATCCCCGCCGGGATTCCGCCCGCGCGAGATTCGGGCGGCGGTGGACGCGGGCAAGCATCTCTTCGCCGAGAAGCCGTGCGGCACCGATTCGGTGGGAACGAAATCGGTCATCGAGTCGGCGCGGCGGGCGAAAGAGAAGAAGCTCTCCTTCGTCGCCGGGTTCTGCTGGCGGTATGACCCCGCCCGGCGCGAGTTCTACCGGCGCATCCACGAGGGGGCCATCGGCCCGGTACGTCATGTCCATGCGACTTACCTCTCCGGCCCCGTCAAGCCGATGCCGCCCACATCCGAGCGTCCCGCCGGGATGAGCGATGTCGAGTGGCAGATCCGCAACTGGTACAACTTCGTCTGGCTCTCCGGGGACGGGCTCGTGGAGCAGGCCTGCCACAGCGTGGACAAGCTCCTGTGGGTGATGAAGGACGTGCCGCCCGCGCGGGCCGTGGCTTCCGGAGGCCGCAACGTCCCGAACAACGAAGGCAATATCTACGACCACATCGACGTGTTCTACGAGTGGCCCGACGGCACCCGCATCACCATGGCCCAGCGGCAGGTCGTCGCCCCGCACTACGACAACTCGGATTACCTGATCGGGACCAAAGGGGACGCTTTCATCAAGGGCGTCGGACCCGTGATCCGTTCCGAAGGGCAGACGTGGCGCTATCAGGGTCCGCAGAAGAACATGTACCAGGTGGAGCACGACGAGTTGTTCGCCTCGATCCGCAAGGGGGAGCCGATCAACGACGGCGAGCGGATGGCCCGGAGCACCCTGACGGCTATCATGGGCCGGATGGCGGCCTACACCGGCGAGGAGGTCACCTGGGATCAGATGATGAAGTCGCAGGAAAACCTCTTCCCGGAGAATCTGAACTGGAATCAAAAGCTGCCCATCGCCCCCATGGCGGTGCCGGGCAAAACCCGATTCCAGTAGAAGGGGATGGGAGTATCGGTTCAGCCCCCTCACCCCCACGCTCCGCGCTGGCCCTCTCCCTCCAGGGGAGAGGGAATCTGAGGAGGGAGGTTCCGGCTTCGGAATCCCTTATCTAAGAGAGGGACCGGGGATCAGCTCATGAACTCCATCAGATCAGAACTTTTGGCCGTTACTGTTCCGGCACGAGTACGCTGTATCCGAAGCCGAAGCCTCTCTCATGAGATCCCCTCTCCCCTTGAGG
>JAHWJO010000421.1 GCA_019348365.1 Armatimonadota bacterium
AGAACCGGATCTGGATCGGCGTCCACTTCGGGTCGCGGGGCCTCGGCCACAAGACCGCCACCCATTTCCTCAAGGCGGGCGGCGCGAAGGACGGCATGGACGTGGAGCCCCTCGTGCTGGACGTGAACTCCGACCTGGGGGCGGATTACCTCGCGTGCATGAACCTCGCGGGACGGTACGCCTACGCGGGCCGCGACTGGGTGTGCGGCCGCGTCGCAAAGATCCTCGGCGCGAACATCCTGGAGGAGATCCACAATCATCACAATTTCGCCTGGCAGGAGCGACACAACGGGCGGGACCTGTGGGTGGTCCGCAAAGGCGCGACTCCCGCCTTCCCCGGCCAGAAAGGGTTCGTGGGCGGCAGCATGGGCGACGTCTCGGTCATTCTGGAGGGGGTGGACTCTCCGGAATCGGAATCGGCGCTCCACTCCACCGTGCACGGCGCGGGCCGCGTGATGAGCCGGACCGCCGCGCGGGGCAAGATCAATTTCCGTACCCGGAAGGTGATCACCCCCGGCGCGATCTCCCGGGAGATGATGATGAGCTGGATCAAGAAGCAGGGCGTGGAGCTGCGCGGCGCGGGAACGGATGAATCCCCCCACTGCTACAAGCGACTCCCGGAGGTCCTGAAGCACCACGAAGGAACGATCCGCATCCTGCACACGCTCAAGCCCCTCGGCGTGGCGATGGCCGGCGAGGATGAGATCGACCCGTATAAGGACTGACGGCGTGAGTTGATGAGTAGGTGCGATGGTGCGTTGGTGGGGTGGTGATCGGTTGATCGGGTGAGGGGGTCATCGGTGGTTGAATGAAGTTTTATCTGCGTTCATGTTTGTTCATCGGAAGCGTGGAGAACGTTCACCAACTCACCAACTCACCAACTCACCAACTTACAAACGGATCCGAACGTTCAGCCCGATGGACCCTGCCGATACCGCCCGGTCGGATGGACCGGAGAGAGATTTAACGGCGGCCCGGTTTTCTCTTTGGCGCGGCTTTGGGACGGATTTTGGCAGGCGGCGCCTTCGCTTTGGCGCTGTAGTCGTATCCCTCCACCGTGTTCTGCAGGATCAACATGGGCACGGTGATCTCGCCCGCCAGGTCCAGATTTGACTGAACGGAGCCGGATGACTTCTGGGAATAGGCGAGCAGGGTGGAAGGGTCGATCACCCGCTCCTCCGTTTCGCTTCCCTGGAGGTCGAGCAGCTGGATCTTGACGCCGGGCATGGACGAGAGATCCATCGATTTCATGACGGCATCTTCGAGGATGAGGCGGGTCGCCTCCGGATCGGCAGTGCGGGTGACCATCGCCCTTACACAGCTGCCGGATTTGCAGGGGACCTTCGTATCCGCAATACGTACGGTGGCGCTTCCGGGGACGAGCTCTCCGGTTGGCAGGGTGAAGTCGCCTTCCACGGTCCAGGTGTCGCCGGGTTTTGCGCTGCGGCCCGCGAACTGCCCGAACCGGCTGTCCCAATCGGCACGGATATGGCTTTGCAGCATTTCTCTGGTAAGCTGGGTCTTCATCGTCGCGCGCTCCTTCGGCGGGAACGCCGCGATGACCTTTCCGTACAGCGCATCCACCCCTCTCAGGGCGAGGAGCTGGCCGTTGGGACCGGCAACATAAGTGAGTGGAACGTTCACGAATCCCAGGACGGCAGGATTTTTGTACGGCTTTCCGTTCCGGGAGGTGGTCGCGGAAAGGACGGTTTCCGTCACCGCGAACCCCTCGGGAACGCGGCGGATCGCCACGCGGGTCTTGTACTGGAACGTTTCGGTGACTTTCCCCTGCCGGGGGATGTCCTGGGTGCGGGTATCCTTCCCCGAGACGACGAAGGTCGTGCCGTCGGGCGGGTTAAAGACGAACCGATCCTCCTGGGATCGGGCAGGGGCCGCGAGGATGCTGAGGGAGAGAAGGATGAGGGCCGGAATCGAGGGCCGGCGGATCAGAAGACGCGGACGGTCAGCGTATCGTGAATGTGCCATGGGGACCTCCTTTCCTTCCTATTAGCGAAAGAGGGGTCCGCGTCCTTTTGAAAGAAAAACCGGAGCTTGCATGTCCAGCGGCAAGGCTCCGGTACTGGAAGAACTCTATGCTGAGATAGTAACGTTAAATCAGGAGAGAAACCGCCACTCTGCCGAAACCGTCTGAGACGATCAGGCGATGAAGCGAAAAGTCAACGGATACCGGTACTCTCGTCCCTCACGCGTGGCAACGGCGGCCATGATGGTCAGGACGACATCGGCTATCGCCAGTCCGATCAGGAGCAGGATGCCGATCAGGACGAGGATCAGGATGGCGGAAACGACCATGTAGATCGTCATAGAGATCTGGAAATTCAGCGCCTCTTTCGCCTGATCGTCGATGTAGGGGTGCTCCTTCCCTTTCAGGAGCCAGACCAGCAGCGGCCCCAGGATATTTCCGAAAGGGATCACCAGCCCCGACAGGGCACTTAGATGCGCCGCCATCGCCCAGCTCCTCGCCTGATCATCTGCAGGTTCGATCATGTTTCGCTCCTCCACCGGTCTCTGTTTCGTCCGAGCCGAATTCCCTCACGAACAAGATACACCCGAAGGCGGGAGATGTCAAACGGGTGGACGCTAAGGGGGGATCTCAGGAAATGCGCTTTCCTGACAGTGGGTGGGGCCTCGCCCTCATCACGATTCCACGGACCCACCTCTCGTCGACTTATGGTGCTTGAACCTGATGCAGGGGACGACTTATGGGTAGGGGTGAATTTTTGAACAATAATATATAGAATACAACGACCGTACAGGGGGGTACAGGATGCCGTCACATGCTATTGAGCCGGTGGTCATTTCGACCTGGTGGTTTGGCCGCCCGGCGAACGAACGCGCGGGGGAGATCCTCTTACAGGGAGGCTCGGCCCTCGATGCGGCGGAAGCCGGGGTGAACATGCCGGAGCTGGATCCGAAGGTGACCAGCGTGGGAAAGGGCGGCCTGCCCAACGCCGCCGGGGAGGTGGAGCTGGACGCGGCGGTGTACTGGGCTCCCACGCGGGGAGTCGGGGCGGTGGCGGGGATGCGAGGGATCGCGCGGGCGGTTTCGGTGGCGCGGCGCGTGATGGAAGCGACTCCTCACTGCATGCTGGCGGGGGAGGCGGCCCGCGTGTTTGCGGTGGGCCAGGGCTTTGAGGAGGAAGAGTTGCTCACCCCGACTGCACGACAACGATGGGAAGAGTGGAAGGTGCGCCCCGACCTCGCCGAGAAGAGTCACGATACTATCGGGCTGCTGGCGCGGGATGCGAACGGCGACCTGTGCGCCGCCACCTCGACGAGCGGCCTGGCCTGGAAGCTGCCGGGTCGGGTGGGAGATTCCCCGCTGGTGGGGAGCGGGCTCTACGCCGATAACGCGGTGGGCGCGGCGGCGGCCACGGGAATCGGGGAGTACATCCTGCGTTACTGCGCTTCGTTTTGGATCGTGGAGGCCTTGCGGGCCGGGGCGCCTCCGCAATCCGCCTGTGAATCGTTCATCCGATGGATGGCGGAAGATCAGCCCGCGTACACCGAAGACATGGTGGCCGTCATCGCCCTGAACAGGGAGGGGGAAACGGGCGCGGCGGCGACGAAAGAGGGATTTGAATACGCGCTCACGCGAGGAGGAGAGACCCGGATGCATGCGGGTCCGTACTGGCCGGAGTTTCGACGGAACAATGGGTAAAACAGGCTCCTTCCTTCATTTCCAATATTTCCGATCAGTTCTTCAACGGCAGATCGGCAAGGGGACGTGCAGCGAATCGAACAAACCAACCCTATTTTCCAGCGGGTAAGGAGAAAATCCGTGATCGAGATCGCTATTGGAGCCCTGATCATCTCGCTCATCGCGGGCGCGCTCGGCTTTACGGGCGTTGCGCGCGGTGCGGCCACCGTCGCTAAATGGATTTTCGGCTTCTTCCTCGTGATCGCCTTGATCCTGTTCCTGCTCTTCGCACTGGGCATCAGCCTGATCACCTGATCAAGCCGTTCGGGCCCGGGCCTCTTGGTTCCGGGCTTCATTCCCAGAGGGGCAGGCGCGAACAGGCTCTCGTCCTATTCAGCCGCCGTATTGGATTATATGTTCCACCCCAGCCGGCCGTTGATGGAGATCGAGTAGGTCGCCTGGCGCATCACCATCGCCGCGATGCTCCAGATCGTCTCGGCCCCATACTCCCCCAGCATCACCCCCAGCGCGTTCCCGCCGCGCCGAAGCAGCTCCGTCACGTCGTAGGTGGAGTAGAAGACGCGCTTCGAGTAGTCGGTCCACGCCGGGTCCAGCACGCGGTCTCCCACGCGCTGCCCGTTCAGCCGCAATTCGTAGTAGCCGAGGCCGCTCACGTACGCCCGCGCCCGCCGCACCTCCTTGCCGAGAGTGAACTCGCGACGGAAGAGCGGATTCGGCCGCTCCTGGAAGTGCCGGCGCGGCTCGGTCAGGGGCGGGTCGCCGCGGACGATCCACCGCGCCTTCCAGTCCTCCGGCCGCGGCAGCGCCGTCTCCCACCAGGAGGGCGCGCTCCATGCGGAGGGGCGGCCGTCGCGGTCCCACACGCGCACCTGACAGTACGCCC
>JAHWJO010000422.1 GCA_019348365.1 Armatimonadota bacterium
CAATTTAACTCCTTTCCCCTTACTCGTCAATACCTTGTTGACGCACTACTAGGGGGGAGACCGGAAACCATGAACGATTGAGATTGAGGAAGTCATGTCCGATTACCATACGCCGGTGATGCTGGAGGAAGCGCTGGAGTACCTCGCGCCCCGACCGGGCGGCACGTACGTCGATGCCACGCTCGGGGGCGGGGGGTATGCGGCGGCGATGATGCCTCTTTGCGCGCCGGGGGGGCGGGTCGTCGGGGTGGACCGGGATACGGACGCGCTGGCGGAAGCTTCCAGCCGTCTGGATCACGGGGGCGCAGCCTTCCTGCCGGTGCATGGCAATTTCGCCGAATTGGACGACCTGCTCCGCAACGCCGGGATTTCAGAGGTGGACGGCGTGGTGTTTGATCTCGGCGTCTCTTCCTATCAATTGAACGCCGGGGAGCGGGGGTTCTCCTTCCGCTACGACGCCCCCCTCGATATGCGGATGGACCGCTCCCACCCGTACGGCGCGGCGGAGCTGCTTCAGGAGCTGCCGGAGCGGGAGATCGCCCGCATCCTGAAGGAGTACGGCGAGGAGAAATGGGCGGCGCGCATCGCGAAGTTCATCGTCGAGGCCCGCACCCGGTCCCCCCTTCAGACGACGGGCGACCTCGTGCGGGTGATCGAAGCGGCGGTGCCGAAGGCCGCCCGCCCGAAGGAGATCCACGTCGCCACGCGGACCTTCCAGGCGCTCCGGATCGCCGTCAACCGCGAGTTGGAGTCGCTGGAGGCCGGGCTGGATGCGGCGATGGACCGGCTCGCGTCCGGCGGGAGGCTGGTCGCGGTCAGCTATCATTCCCTGGAAGACCGCATCGTGAAGAACCGGATTCAGCAGTGGGAGAATCCCTGCATCTGCCCGCCGAGCCTCCCGGCCTGCGGGTGCGGGCGGTCTCCCGTGGCAAAGTCTCTGACGCGGAAGCCGGTCCTCCCGACGGACGCGGAGGTGGAGCGCAATCCCCGCGCCCGGAGCGCCAAGCTGCGTGCTGCCGAAAAGCTTTGAGGGAACCACAGATGAACACGGATGAACACAGATGGGTTCTCGGGTCTACAATACGAGTCTTTTGATTTCCAATCTGGACTTTCCAAAATTGATCAGGAGACAGATTGGAAACTTCGTGGCTTTCTGGTAGTTCAGGCACTGAGCCACATGGACTTCGTCCAGGGATTTAACGGCTTTGAGTTCAAGCAGCACACGTTGTATTGCTCACCGCATAAGCGCAACCGATCACCCTTTGCGTGATCCCGTTGAGTTTTGATCTGTGTTCATCCGTGTTCATATGTGGTTCCATACGCTTTGATTCACCGTCAGCGGTTGCTCCTTCCACTCCCGAACAAATCTTCTCTCTAGGGATCAGTTTCCCATGTCCGATAATCAAATCACCGGAAATTCTCCGGTTTCACCCCGATCCAACAACGGATGTCTTCTTGTTTCACACCCCGATTTGTAGTAGGTTCTGTAGATAGAACGCGCCAGATGAGAGGGAGGGCTCATTCACAATGGTAGCGAGAGAAGCCGTGGTTCCTGTACCCGTCACCGGTCGCCGTTACCGCCGCCGCGAGAAGTACACCGAGCGCACCATGCGCCGGGCGATGCTCTTCGGCACGGCGGCGATCACCGCCCTGCTGGCCTACACCATCCCCTACGCCACGGCGGCGCGGGAAGGGTACCAGCAGAATAAGATCCGCACCCAGATTCAGGAGCTCTCACGCGACAACGAGGTCCTGCAGACGGAGCTGGCGAGTCTGAAGAATCCCCAGATCATCGAAGCGTACGCCGCGCAGAACGGGATGGTCATGAGGGAGAAAGCCCAGTTCGTGACCCTCCCGCAAACGACCCAGGCCGCGCCCCAGCCGTCGCTCCTTGCCCGACTCTCCGCGTTCAGCTTCCGGTAGATTTCCGAATCATGGCCTCATCTCATTCCCGTAACGCCCCCCGACGCGGTCGGCGGTTGCCCCCGTTCTCCCAGGTGATCAAGCGCCGGACGGAAGGGCTGTTCCTCATCTTCTTCATCGCTTACGCCCTGATCGCCATGCGGCTGGCCTACGTGCAGGTCGTCCAGCACAACTGGTACGCCCAAAAAGCGAAGAAGTGGCACTCCACCGAGATCCCCCTGATCGCCCGGCGCGGCCCGATCCTCACCCGCGACGGCCGCCCCCTCGCCGTGACGGTCCAGTGCGCCAACGTCTTCATCCGCCCCCGCAATCTGAAGCCCGAAGAGCGGGAGAAAGCCCTTCAGGGGATGGCTCGGGCCCTCGGAAAGCCGGTGGAGGAGCTTCGGCCCAAAATCGAATCCGACAAGAAATTCGTGTACCTGGCCCGCCGGATCGAGATGCCCGCCGTCCAGAAGATCAAGGAGATGGACCTCCCCGGCGTCGGGATCGAGGAGGGGCAGATGAAGCGGGTGTACCCGAACAACTCCCTCGCCTCCAACCTGATCGGCTTCACCGACATCGACGGCCATGGCCGGGAGGGCATCGAGAAGACCTACGATAAATCGCTGACCGGCCGGGACGGCCTGGCAGTCGCGCAGGTGGATGCCCGGCGCAAAGTCATCGCGGACACCCAGATCGTGCAGGCCCCGGCGAGGGACGGCAAGCCCATGCGCCTCTCCATCGACTTCGGCCTCCAGAGCGCGGCGGAGACCGAGTTGGACGAGATGGCAAAGCTGTACAAGCCCGCCGGCGCGACCTGCACCGTCATGGACGTTCACACCGGTGAAGTCCTCGCGATGGCGACCTACCCCCGCTTCGATCCGAATCAGCCGGGGAAGTTCGACGCGGACCACCGCCGCAACCGTCCCGTCACGGACACCTACGAGCCCGGTTCCACCCTGAAGACCGTCACCATCGCCTCCGCTCTGGACCACGGTACGATCAACCTGAACTCCACCTACTCCTGCGCCGGTCGGGAAAAGATCGGGAAGAAGGCGATCCGCTGCGTCATCCACGCGCCCTTCAAGAAGGGGCACGGCACGGTCGACCCGAAGCTCCTCATCGAGCACTCCTGCAACATCGCTACGGCGAAGATCGGGCTGCAGATGCAGGAACACAAGCTGAAGGAGTACATGCGGCGGTTCGGCCTGGCGGAGAAGACGGGGATCGAGCTCTCCGGCGAGGAGAAAGGCATCTTCCCGGAAGCGAACAAGAAGTGGGCTAACATGCGCACCGCCAACGTCGCGTTCGGGCAGGGGATCTCCGTCACCCCGATTCAGCTTCTCACCGCCTATTCCGCCGTCGCGAACGGCGGGAAGCTCGTCCAGCCGACGATCCTGAAGCGCACTCGGCCCGTCAAGGCCAGGCAGATCATCACGCCCCAGGCGGCGGCGGAAACGCGGGATCTCCTTCAGGCCTGCGTGGCCAACGGGACGGGGAAACCTGCTAAAATACGGGGGTACCGGGTGGGCGGGAAGACGGGCAGCGCCCAGAAAGTCACCCCCGGCATCGGTTACAAAGGCCGGAAGTTCATCGCTTCGTTCGCCAGCGTCGTGCCGATCCAGAAACCCCGCATCGCCATTCTCGTCACGGTGGACGAGCCGAAGGGAACCCACTGGGGGGCCGTCGCTGCCGCGCCGGTGGTCCGGGAAGTGGCCCGTCAGGCCGTCATCGAGCTCGGCATTCCGCCGGACAACGTCAACGACCCGGTGGACGGCTCCGAGCCGAAGACGTGGAAGAAGGACACAACACGGTGAGACCCCGATCCGCACCTTTAGCCCAACTCCTCACCGGCCTCCCCGGACAGGCGGTTCGCGGGACGCTTGAGGGGACGGTCACCGACATCGTCTGCGACTCGCGGAAAGTGACGCCGGGCGCGCTCTACGTCTGCGCGAGCGGGTACCCGGCGGACCGCCATGCGTTCATCCCCCAGGCGGCGGAAGCGGGGGCGGTCGCGGCGGTGATCGAGGAGGGGCGGAAAGTGGACGCGCCGGAGGGATTTCCCCTCATCGCCGTGCCGGACACCCGCGAAGCTCTCGCCGAACTCTCCGTCCGGTTCTGGGAGCATCCCTCTACCAAGCTGGATCTCTACGGCGTGACCGGCACGAACGGCAAGACGACCTCCGCCTACCTCCTCTCGCAGGTGTTCGGGAGCCAGGGGCAAAAGACCGGCGTAATCGGGACCCTCGGCGCGTTCGTGGACGGGGAGCCGATCCCCAGCGACCGCACCACCCCTGAAGCGAACGACCTCCAGCGCCTCCTCGCCGAGATGGTCGAGCGGGGAGTGCAAAGCGTCGCGATGGAGGTTTCCTCCCACGCTCTCGCCCTCGGGCGGGTGCAGGGGTGCCGGTTCGCCGGGGCGATCTTCACCAACCTCACCCAGGACCACCTCGATTTTCACGGCACGCTGGAGGAGTACTTCGAGGCGAAGGCGCTCCTCTTCACCGAGTATGCCGACGCGGCGGGGCCGGAGTTTGTGGCCGCCGTCAACGCCGATGACTCGGCGGGCCGGAAGCTCCTCGACCGGATGGCAGGGAAGGGGACCTCCTTCGCGGTGGAGGCTCCGGCGGACGTACGCGCGTCCGAGGTGCAGTTAT
>JAHWJO010000423.1 GCA_019348365.1 Armatimonadota bacterium
GTTCGCCCTGAACGCCGCCGTGCTGCTGTTCGGACTACCTATGCCGGAAGAGGCGTGGCGGAAGCTGGAGATGCGGGGGTGGCGTCGGCGGATCCTGCGCCGCCTCTGGCCGGGGGAGTCCCCGCTGCAATCCCTCGAATCACGGCCCCGGATGGTTCGTTACGCCTTCAGCGCGCTGACGACCTCCCCGCGCGGGTTCCTGGGGGCGACGAATCGGTTCGGTCGCGTCCGGCCTGTCTCTCCCAAGCCTCCCCCAACATGAGAGGAACCCTGAAACCCTAAAATAAGTAATCCAGGAAACCGGGAGTTCAGAAAGGGCATGAAGATAGATGAGAGGGGATAGAAGATAGCAAACCCCAGCGTCTCATCTTCAGGAGTTTTCCTGGATTCCTCTCTTCCTGCTTTCCTCATAAAAGGGGTTATCCTGAATTCCTTTCTTCCTGCCTTCCTTATTTTGGGTTTTCCTTCTCAGGGGCGGAGAGGCGCTGGATGGCCGATTGGATGGCGGCGTTCTGCGGGTCCATCTTTTGCGCCTGAAGGTACACCGCCAGCGCTTCCGTTTTCTTCCCCGTCGATTCCATCACGCGCGCCACTTCGGACCAGTACCAGGGGTTCTTCGGAGCCAGCCGCGCGGCTTCGGTGTAGGCGCTCAGAGCTTCGGTGGTTTTGCCCTGGGATTCCCGGTGGCGGCCCCGTTCGTACGCGTAGAGATGCGCCGCCTCCTGAAGCGGGGCGGATTTCGGGTAGCGCCGGGCCAGAGTCCGGAAGTAGGCGAGGTTCGGGTCGTTCTCGCCCACGGGTACGGATTTCTCGTTAGCGGCGGCGGCTTTCAGCGCGGCGAGCGACCGGATGAGCGGCTCCTGACCCGCGTACTTCTCCAGCAGGGACTCCAGCGCGGCGACTCCCGCTGCCGGGTTCCCGGCGGCGACCGCCCACATCCGGAGCAGGTCGAACGGAGGGAACGGGTACTGCTGCGCGACGGCAGGGTCCTGAAGCAATCCGGCCTGAAGCTGCTGCAGGGCTTCCGCATAGTTCTTTTTATCGGCCAGCCGCAGGGCGTACCGGAACCGCGCCTCGAAGTTGTTCGGATACCGGCGGATCACTTCCTGGTACTGCTTCTCTCCGGCTCCCGCATCTTTCTTCTCCATCAGATCGGCAATCCGTATCCCGGCCCGGACCTTCGCCGGAACGGTCGGGGCGGTCGTTTCCGCCGCTTTGAGATGGATAAGGGCTTCCTCCGGCTTCGACTCTTCGAGTAGGCTCGCGAGGGACATGTGAAAATCAGGAACAGAGGGGGAATCGGCGGGGATCTTCGTCAGGCCCTCTTTCAGGATCTCGGCGGCTTTCGTCGGATCGCCCTGGTCCCGGTGGTACTTGTGCAGGCTGAGATAGAGGGTGGGATCGTTCGGGCGAGTCGCGAGAGCGCCTTCAAGCGTCTTGAGGGCTTCGGCGGGCTGTTTCTCCCGAAGGTACACAGAAGCCAGCGAGTCGATGATCTGCGTATTCTCCGGGTCGGCCTGAGACCAGTCTTTGAGCGCGTCGATCTCCTTCGCAGTCGCGCCGACGGCGCGGTGGAGGTCCGCCGCCTGCCGGTAGTAGCGCGGCTCCTTCGCGGCCAATTTCTCGAAGTGCGTGGCGGCGTCGGCGGTCCGGTTCATCTGCACGTACAGGGATCCGAGCGCCTCCTGCGTCGGAAGGTCGTCCGGCGCGAGCGCCACCGCTTCCTCCATCGCCTTGAGGGCATCCTTTTTTCGATCCGCCTCCCAGTAGAGCTGCGCCAGGGTCCGGCGGATCGTTACGTCTTTGGGTTGAGCGAGGGCGGCTTTCTCATAGAGCGCGAGAGCCCGGTCTTTCTTTCCAGTGGCGGAGTAAATGTACCCCAGGTTATGGAGCACGGCGGAATTCGTGTTGCCCTCCGCACGAAGACGGGCATAGATCGGCTCCGCTTCCTTCAGCTTCTTCTGCTGGAGGAGGGCGGTAGCGAGGTACTCCCGTGCATCGGGGTTTTTGGGCTGGAGCTTCACCGCCTGACGGAACGCCGTTTCCGCCCCCGCCGCGTTCCCGGCGTTGAATTGGGTGACGCCCAGGGCCATCTGCGCCTTGAAATCCTTCGGGCCGAGCTGGGCCGCTTTCTTGAACGCCTCCGCCGCCGGTCCGGGTCGCTTCAACTCGGTGTACACCGCGCCAAGGTTCTGCCAGGCATCCTGAAGCTTCGGGTTCAGCCGCACCGCCGCGCGGTAGTAGGTGACCGCCTTACCCCAGTCTTTCTTCTGGTGCGCGTAGACCCCCAGGTCGTAGGCCAGACTGGCGTTTCGGGGCTCCAGCGGCCAGAGCCGTTCCATCGCCCGGACGAACTCTTCGGTACGCTTCCGCCGGAGATAGAACCCGGCGAGCGCCTTCCACGCGGGCGCCGACTTCGGGCTGGCCGCCGTCGCGGCCTTCAGCTGCTCCTCGGCCTGAGCGAATTGCTCCTCTTTCTCATACGATTGGGCCAGCAGCAGCCGCGCGGGGATGTGACGGGGAGACAGGGTCACGGCTCGTCTCAGCGAATCCCGCGCCGCGCCGGGCTGCCCGCCCTGCTGCTGCGCTTCCGCAAGCTGCAACAGCGGCTCAACCTCTTTCGGGCGGAGGAGCGCGATCCGGCGGAAGACTTCCTCCGCTCGTGCCCACTGCTTCTGTCTCACGTACAAGATGCCGAGGTTGTTGTACGCGGGGACGAACGTAGGGTCGAGGTGGAGCGCTTCGAGGTATTTGGCGATAGCCGCCGCCGTTTTACCGGACTGCACGAGCCGGTTGCCTTCGTTGAACGCCAGTTTCGCGCGATCCTGGGGAGAGAGGGTCGGGGCGGCGGGGGATCCCGCTTTCGGGGGCATCGGTTTTGTCGGCGCGGGCGCTCCCAACGCTGTACTTGCAACTGCGAGGCCGAGCAACAAACAGGAGCAAAGAGCGGATCGGCTGATATAAGATCGATTAAAAAACACCGTAAAAAACTCCGAAAAGAAAACGATCCATTGAAGGAAGGATACTCCAGCATCTCATATCCGGGGCGCTTTGACAATCTTGCCGTCCTGAATGGGGCGCATCTCTCTGTTTACCCGCGACTTGAGTCGCCGGGAGTAACCCTTCAAAGTAGGAAGCGCATGTGCAACAATAGAGAGGTTGTTATGATCGGGGCGATGATGCCGAATCACCTCTCGCGAGTCAAAATCGTTTTGCGTCAGCACTCCGGCTTGGAGATCCTCCACCTTCTTTTATAAATTTCTGTAACCGCCCCATCACTTCAGCGTCAGACGATGCGGCCCTACTGTGCGTGACCTGAAAGAAGGAGGCGGGTGTTGACCTTCCTTCGGAGACTATCTGGTGTCGTTTCATTCGCTGTTGAATTTCCCTCATTCATTTCTTATCTGCACGTTCGCTGCTCTCACTGTTACTGTCCCAGCCTGGTCTCAATCCGCATCTCAAGCCCCTCCTGCCGCCCGTACGCCGGGGAAGGCGGCGGCCACACCACGACGCGCCCCGCGACCGACTGCCGGAAATCGCGCGCGTCAGCGGCCCGCCGCCGCTCCGACCCGTAACTCGACCATCCGCCGCCCCGCCCTCTCGCAGGAGCCGGGAGCGCCTCCGGGCCGTCCATTCCCGTCGGATCGGGAAGGCGCACCGGACCGGCCGTTCCCTATGAATGGGGAGCCGGGGGAGATGGATCGGATGCCGGGGGACGGCGCGCCCGTTCGGATGCGGCCACCGCGACCCCCGATGAACCCGAATGCGGAGCCGAACGCGCCCGCCGCCGATGCCCCGCCGAATCCCGATGCCGCCCCGACGGAGTCCTCCGCCCCTTCGCCGCTTCAGATCGAGGTCGGGCCGGACGGCATCCGGCTCTTCGCCGTCAAGGTGGACGCGGCGCAGGTGTTCGTCGAACTCGGCGCGAGGACCGGCACCAAGATCGTGGTGGACGACACCGTGAACCGCCAGATCACCGCCCAGATCTATAAAAAGACGGCGGCGGAGATCATCGACGCGGTGGTCGGCACGTACGGCCTCTCTTCCGCGCTGGTGGACGGGGCTTACCTCATCAGCGAGGGCATCCCGAAGAGTCCCTCCTCCTACCTCCTCTCCGACATCGACACGATCACGACGAAGTACGTCCTCGCGCCGAACGCCAAGGGGCTCCTGCCCGTCTTCCTCCAGGACCATGTGAAGATCAACCCGGAGCAGAACGCGGTCGTGCTCTCCGCCCCCCGCGAGGTCTTGAGGAAGTTCCGGGAAGATATCTCCCAGTTCGACGTGCCCGCCGCGCAGATCATGCTCGAAACGCTGATGGTGGAGTTCACCGACACGAACAACTTCAACCTGAACACCCTGCTCGGCTTCTCGAACGCATCGGATGCGGTCTCCACCAACCCCCTCACCGGGGCCGTCACCTACCAGTCCGTCGAAAATCTCCCCAAGGATTTCCGGATCCGGGTACAGGCGCTGGTGGAAATGGGGAAAGCCCGCATCCGCGCCAACCCGCGCATCGCCACGGTGAGCGGCCAGGAGGCGTTCATCTT
>JAHWJO010000424.1 GCA_019348365.1 Armatimonadota bacterium
TTCACGCCCGTTTGCACCACCGAACTGGTCGCGTTTGCCCAGAAGCAGCCGGAATTCGAGCAGCGGGGCGTCCAGCTCGTCGGCCTGAGCATTGACAGCGTCCACTCGCATCTCGCCTGGCTCAAGAATATCGAGGAGCACCTGGGGACGAAGATCAACTACCCGCTCATCGCGGATCTGGATATGAAAGTCGCCCAGAAGTTCGGGATGATCCATCCGGGCGCCAGCGCCACCGCCACGGTCCGCGCGGTCTTCGTCATCGACCCGCAGGGCGTGGTCCGCTCGCTCTTCTACTACCCGATGAACGTGGGCCGCAACATCGACGAGATCCTGCGCGCGGTCGAAGGCCTCCAGACCGCCGATAAGAACTCCGTCGCCTGCCCCGCGAACTGGCATCCCGGCGAGCAGGTCATTGTGCCGCCTCCGAAGACGATGAAAGAGGTGGAGCAGCGCGAGTCGATGGAGGGCGTGGACAAGGTGGATTTCTACCTCGTCAAGAGGGACCTCTGACCCGGAAGGCCACTTTCGCCTGAAGATCAACGATAGAAAACCACCCTCATTGCAGTCCGATGCCCCGGCATCGGACTGTTTTTGATTCGAGCGGCTTTCGTTTGACCGGAAGCGGCTCGGTGATTATAATGAGGAGTGGCGATCACGCCTGGGCCGTTAGCTCAGTGGTAGAGCATCTCCCTTTTAAGGAGAGGGTCGTTGGTTCGAAACCAACACGGCTCATTTTTCTTTTCTCTCGCGATCCATTCACCCGTATGTCCGGCAGATCCTAACGCCGGGCCGTCCTCCATACCCCCACTTTGGAGGAGGTAAGTGAAGAATCCAGCATCTCCTTTTTCATTGCGGACTCCTGAAAATCATTGCCGGATGGCTGGGTCTGATTTAGAAATCCCCTCTCTATGCCCATCTTGAAGCGCGGAGGTATCGCTCTGCCGGCTGTCCTCCTCTGGAGTGTCCTCCTGGCGTGGGGAGGCGTTGCGTTTCCCGAAACCGCCCCGCCCCCGCCAAAGCTCCCCTTCCCCTCTTTTAACGTCCGGGATCCCCGCTGGGGCGCGACGTACAGTCCCGAAGGCGCGATGACGAACTTCACCCCGGTCGTGCGCCGCGTCCTGCAAGAGATTAAGGCCACGCGCAAGGCGCACGGGTACGGAGTCTGGGATGCCCGCGTCATCCTCCCCCGGGGCCGCTACGAAGCCGACGGCACCATCGACGTGGTGGGCATGAAAGGCCTGACGATCAGCGGCGAGACCCCTTACGGCGTTCATCTCTCGTGGAACGGGCCGTCTTACTTCGGGAGCTCCCTCCGACCGCGTAACGTGGATGCGATCACCCCCCTCTTCTTCTTCGGAAGCAGTGCCGACGTTCGGGTGGAAAATCTCTCCATTTCCGCCAGCCCTGACCGACCGTTGGACTGTATCTTCCAGATGGCGAACATCGGCACCCTGCCCGGCGAGGCCGAGGTCTCCGCGACCGCCATCAATTTCCGCCGCTGCCATGCCGACGGCACGCGGGCGTACGGCATCCATTTAGGGTGGCAGTGGGCCGGGCCGACCGACTTCACCATCGACGACCGCACCGGCCTGCCCGTACCGGCGGGCAGCAAGAACAGCACCCTCGAAAAGAAACGCACCGCCCTCGCCGATGGTCGCGCCATCCGGTATCACGACGCGAACAACGACCTCTCCTCCGTGGAGCACAGCAGCGTGCTCAACTGCTCCCGGGCGGGAGCCAGCATCGAACACTCGCAGTCGCTCACGCATTGGTTCCGCCAGTGGGGAGCGAACGGCGCCAGCGACTTCGACGCACCGTATAAAGCCAGGGATGCTTCCGGAAAACCCGTCACGCGGTATCCGCGTGTGATGCCTTACGGTATTCGATGTCTGAGCGGCAGCTTCCGCCACGAAGGCGGCGGCATCGGCTACGCGCGTCGGGCCAACTACCTGCTCCTCACCCCCAGCGAGGGCTACAACATCCATAACACCACCTCCGAGGACTCGCGGGCCTTCCTGCGCGTCGGCGTCCCATGGTGCGGCGATGCCCAGAGCCGGATCGCCGTGACCGGCCACAACCGCTTCGATTGCAACCGGATCTACGACGAAGAGGAGGACGCGAAGTGGGACGGGACCGCGAAGCATCCTTCGGACGGAAACTACGTGATCGAAGCCTACTGGGGCACACTGCACCTTCAGGGGATCACCTTCGGCGGCGGGGAGCTGCCGTACCGCCCCCGCGCTTACGCCGGGCCGAACGTCCGCCATGTGATCTCCCACGGTACGGGCTGGGCGGTCCGGGGCAGCGAGAACCTCAACCCGTGGATCTTCGATGATCAGAACGGAAACCCCACCTACCTGAAGGTGATCGACCTGCGCGGTGAGATCTTCCCCGGAGCCGGAGTGATATTGGAAAACCGAGCCGTGCCGCCGGTGTTCCGAGGGTCGGCCTACGTCATGCAGCCCGGCGAGGACGTCACGATCACGGACATGGAGGGGAAATATTTCGGCAAGGAGCTCACGCTGCGGGGCAACGGCACCCGCCGGATCGCCCACAATCGCCACATCCGGTTGAAGTCGACCGAAGGGGGAGCGGAAGGCCGGACACCCGCCCAGGGGGCTATGGTCCGCTTCATTTACAATGGCGATCTGTGGGAGGAACTCTGACACGGTCGCCTGGCGTGATCCGACGCCGCCCTTCCCCCTCCGCCCTCCCGATCCTCCACGACAAATGGCGTGAATGGGAGGGCTTTTTCTTGTACAATCCGTAGTGGAGATCCGCCCCGATGCCTTCAGAACCTGACAATATACGACCTGCATCCCCCTGGAAACGTCCGGCGCTCCTGGTGAATGCGGGTTCCCGCTCCGGCCCGCTGCTCATGGAAACCGCCCGGGTATCGCTGGAATCGCATGGCCTCCCTCTGATGGCGGCGGAACTGGTCGCCGGGGATGCGCTGGAGGAGCGGATTCACAGATGGAGTGAAGAGGGCGCGGACCTCCTTATCGTCGGGGGAGGCGATGGCACGCTGCGACTCGCTGCGGAGGCGCTTCAGGGCCGCCAGGTCACACTGGGCGCGCTCCCCCTCGGCACGGGCAACAATTTCGCGCGGGACCTCGGGATGCCGCTGCCCCTCCCCGATGCCTGCCGGGTCCTCGCGGAGGGCCGTACTTCGGTGGTGGAATTGGGAGAGGCGGTGTTCGCCGACGGATCGCGCGCGGTCTTTGTAAACGCCGCGCACGTCGGCCTGTTCGGGCTTGCCAACCCGGTCATGGATCCGGGCCTCAAGCGGCGATACGGGCATTTCGCCTACCTCATCGGTTCGTGGCGGGCCTGGAGGGATTTCGCGCCGTTTCGCCTGGACATGACGGCGGATGACGTTTCCGAACAGTGGGATGCGACCCATGTGAGCGCCATCATGGGCCGGACTTACGCCGGTGGCTTCGGAGCGATTCCAGGCGAGACACTGGAGGATCGCCGCCTCACCCTCACCGTACTGGAAGTCGCTCCCCTGCTCCGGCTGGCATCGATAGCATGGAGGGTGGCCCGCAGCTCGCACGCGGGACCCGCGCGGGTCCATCGGTTTCGGATGCGGACCGCCCGCCTGGAAGCTCATCCGCCGCAATCCGTCAACCTCGACGGGGAGATTCTCGGCCATACGCCCGTCACGTTCCGGGTCCGACCCCGCGCGCTGCGGGTGATCGTCGGAGAGAAGCCCGTTTCCGCCCCCGCACGGAATCCATGGCAACTGGCGGGAGGCGCCGCTGTGGGCCTCCTCGCCGGGTCGTTGCTGGGGAGGCAGTACCGCCGCCGGGAGGAACAGCAAGAGTGAGGCGGTGGGAGAAGCCGTTTACTGCAACTTCCGGTGGCGCACCTGCCGGGAGCAGTCCTTCTCCTCCGATCTCAAGCAGGGGGGTTCCGCTCGAATTCCGGAGAGTCGGCGGCAGACTTGCTTTTCCCCACCAAAACCGTAAATACAGTAAGGAGGCCGGTTAGCCTCCATGCCGTTTATCGATAGAGGAGCATGACAGTGATTCGAGTGCTGGTGCTACACGGGCCGAACCTCAATTTCCTGGGCCGCCGCGAGCCGGACATCTACGGCTCGAACACGCTGGATGAGATCAACCAGCGCCTCCAGGATCTCGCGCGGCAGATGAATATCGAACTGCAGATCCTCCAGTCCAATTCGGAGGGCGCCCTGATCGACGCCCTACAGGGGGCGGCGGACTGGGCGGATGCCGTCGTTATCAATCCGGGGGCCTACACGCACTACAGCATCGCGATCCGGGACTGTCTCGCCAGCCTTCGCCTGCCCACGGTCGAGGTCCACCTCTCCAACATCTACTCGCGGGAAGACTTCCGCAGCCATTCGGTCGTCGCGCCCGTAGTCATGGGCCAGATCTCCGGATTCGGCCTGGAGAGTTACCTGCTGGGGCTGCGGGCCGCCGCCGCCGTCGTGAACGAGGCGCGCCGATGATGCTCGTCGAGCGAGGGGCGGAGGAGAGCCGCAACCGTCGTCGCGGTTCTTACGAAAGTGGAAGTATCCCATCCGT
>JAHWJO010000425.1 GCA_019348365.1 Armatimonadota bacterium
GCCCCGCACGGTCATCCGCCGGGTCGGCGTGGCGACCGCATCCAGCGCGAGGATCGTCCCGTCCGCGACGATGGAGGAGCTGTTGCCGTCCGGGGAGGTGCGGGCGTGGGTCGCCGTGACGCTCGCGCGGACGGACGCGCGGCTCCCCGTTCGATAGGTGAGGGCGGCGGTCGAGGCGCGCGAGGTCAGCCGCAGCGGGTCCGTCGTGTTCCCGGCGGGGATCTGGAACCGGCGGTCCTTCACCTCCCGCGTGGCGGCGCTGAGGTCGAGGGTGAACCGCCCGGCGGGGACGTTCACGTTGAAGATGGCATCCCCGGCGCGGTAGTCGGGGTAGAGCAGCCGCCGGTCGTGCGAGAGGTCCTGATTTCGGAGGTAGAGTCCCGCTCGCGCCCCGTCCGGCGAGGCGAGCCACGTCAGGAAGGCTTTGTACACCTCCCGGTCCGCCGAGAGGATCGTCAGCTCGGGATGGAATTCGGCGGTGACTGCAGAGAGCCCCATCCGGGTCAGTCGTCGCCCCCCCTGCCGGTACTCCAGCGCGCCGCCCTGATCGGTCCACCCCGGCTGCACCAGCGCGAGACGGAACGCCTCGGCTTCCCGGCCCGTCTGCCACTCGAAGATCCGGAGCACGGGACGGCTGAGGGGCGTGTGGTACTGCCTGAACTTCCACTCGTTGCCGCTGCCCCGGATGTACTGGCCCCCGTAAACCGCCCGGACATCGGTGTAGGAGGGCAGGAGAAGCAGCGCGTTATCTTCTGATTTTGGATTTTGGATTTTGGATTTTGGATTGTCTTCGTCAGCCTGTACTTCAGTTTCCGAGGACAAGGGGATGCCGGTCTCGTTCGGTGATGGGACGGTCTGAACGTCGATCTTCTCATGAGCTTCTTCATTGGGAATTTCTGGGGCCGGTGTTTCTGCCGCAAGCGCCACACCGGGCAGGAAGACCAGCGCCCCGACCAGAGGCAGCCACGCCGTCAGGGAGTACAGGCGTCTCCGACAGGAGGCACCGGGCAGCAGTAGCCCGCCCGGACTCCTGTCGCGGGTGGCCTGTGGCCTCTGCTTATCGGAAGAAGAGCGGGTCGTCATGGCTTCCATGGATTTCCGTGTGGCAGCCGGCGCTGGAGCAATCGGGCCGGCTGTCGAAATGGCCCACGGCCTTATCAGTGTGGCACTGGATGCAGAGTCCCCGGCCCGCCAGCTTGCGGAGGTCCTTGAACGGCGATCCGTGGGGCGTGTGGCAAGAAAGGCATCCCTCTGTAAACCCGCCGTTCACCGCCGGGTGCTCGAACTCGAACGGCCCTTGCTTTTCGGCGTGACAGGAGACGCACTGGTCGTTGGCGGGCATCCGGAGCATGGCTTCGTTTACGCCGGAGTGGGGGTTGTGGCAGTCCACGCACTGCATACGGCCTTCGGGCACGGGGTGGTGGGAAACCATCGCGAACTGGGCGGCCTCCTTGCGATGGCAGGTCACGCACAGCTCGTTGGCGGGTTTCCGCAGCAGCTTGGAGACAACCTGCTTCATCACCTGATGACATGAGCTGCACGAGACCCCCGCCTGCGAGTGCGCGGAGGTCTGCCAGTCGTGGGAGGAGACCTGCCCGGTGTGGCAGCGGAGGCACAGCTCGCTGTTGCGGCGGGGAGCGAGCTTCATCGGGTTCAGGATGAGCTTCGGGTCGCCGGTGGCGGCGTGGCGGCTCCCCGGCCCGTGGCAGCTCTCGCACCCCGACTGGCTGCCGATCTGGTGGGCGAGCAGCAGCGCGTCGGAGTGGACCGTCCGCTGGAACTCTTTGGAGAGGTCGGCGTGGCAGGGGAGGCAGGCTGCGCTCCCCACGAAGGTCGCGGGGCCGGAAGGGGACGGAGCGGGAGGGGGGTCGCCGGTGGAGGGGGAGCGGAGGAACGCGATCAGCGCGTCGAGGTCCGCCGGGGGCAGCGGGTAGGCGGGCATGATCGTCTTCGGGTTGTGGGCTTTGGGGTTGGTGATCTGCACCCGCAGCCATTCGTCCGTCCGACGGGAAGCCACGTCATCCAGCGCGGGGCCGACCGTTCCCCCCTTGCCGCCCAGACGGTGGCACGATCCGCAGTTGTTCTCCCGGTACATCTCAGCCCCCCGTGCGATCACCGCAGGGGAAGCCCCTCCAACGGACTTTGAAGCCGGGGAATCACTTCCGGAGGGGAGCGTGCTTGGTGGAACCGCTTCCCCTTCCATCGGTTTCGAGGAGGAAGGCATCATGCCGGAAGACGGCGGAGTGTCGGGCGGTTTCAGGGAAGCGAGGAATACAACGATGGCATCCAGTTCTTTGGGCTGGAGGGGGACGGCGGGCATCGTCGTCTCCGGGTTATTGAACTTCGGATCGACGATCTTCTTCCTCAGCCATGTGGCATCCCGCCGCGCGCCGATGTTGTCGAGCTTCGGGCCGGAGGATCCGCCCTTCCCTCCGATGGAATGGCATGCGCCGCAGGACTTCTCGAAGAAGAGCTTTTGGCCTTCTGAGACGGTTGAGGGGGCTGCAACGGTTGACGGAGCTGATGCCGCCGTCGTGAACGAGCACGTCAGGCCGACCGCCAGCGCCACGGCCAGGGGAAGAGGAATCAGAAATCGTAAGAAGGAGGGAATTCGCACGAGGGTTCTCCAACCCCTCTTTCTCCCTCCGCCTGTACCCTCCTCCTATCGAGCGTTAACAAAAAATGAAAACCGAATCACCCACACACCCACACACCCATCCACCCACACACCGGGTTTCACTCCCCCTCCAGCGCCTCCCGCAGCCCGTCCCATTCCTTCCAAATGTCGGTCATCACGTTCCACTTCTGGTCGGCGTGATCGACGTGGGTGAGCCGGAAGAAGATCGCGTAGCGGACGTGGGGGGAGACGTTCACCGCCGCCGCGTGGGCCACCTGATAGTGGCACATCACGAAGTCCCCGGCTTCCACGGTCAATTGCCGGGCGGGGGGGAGGTCCACCTTCGGCATGCCGTCCAGCAGGCTCTCGGGGCCGTGCTCGCGGAAGTACCCCTCGAAGAGATGATGCGTCCCCGGCCAGACGGTGAAGTTCCCGCAGAAGTCGCCCGGCACATCGCTCAGGAACACCGCCGCGAGCATCGTGAAGTTCTGGATCGTGCCTTCGGGGACTCCGTTGAGGGGGGAGTACATCCCGTCGAGGTGGGGCCGGGGCGGCGGGGGCGGGTCGAGGGGAGCCGGGAACCGGAGCGCGACCTGACCGCTCTTGACGGGCTTGAGTTTCCCCGGCGCGATGGCGGACTCCGCCAGCTCCCATGCCGGGGTCTTGTTCAAAAGGTCGGCGATGACAGGCGAGCCTTGAATCTCCGGGCAGAACGACTGCGACCGCATTTTCGGCATGTCGTCCTTGTTCATCCCCTGCCCCACGGAGGCGTTGATGGCGTGGAGCGCGGCGTTCACCATGTAGCGCGGCACCACGCCGGGGATGCGGAGGAATCCGTTTTCGATGAATTCACGCTTTTGTACGGTGTTCAAGGGCATGGAAAGTGATCCTTACGTCGGCTTGAGACGGGGAACTATGACGTATCGATGCATCATGGCATCTTGTCCGAGAGAAAGCCGAAAAGCAAAAGCCCCCAGCCGAAGCTGAGGGCTTTTGGAGAATGAGAATCGAGGGATCAGAAGACGTTGGCGGTTTCGAGGTACTCCTCTTCGTTGCCTTCGATCATCAGCTTGTGCATCAGGACGACATCCGCATCCGGCACCTGATCCACCGGACCCACGCACAGCCGTTTCACCTGGCGGCCCTGCTCGTACATCCGCACCAGCCCCCGGAAGCGGGGGATGAGATAGGTGCGATTGGGAACGGCAGGACTCTGAACGCGCAGATAGCCCTGCGTGATCAGTTGGTGGTACTCGTCCGGGGAGAGCTGGGACTGGAGCAGTTCTTCCGCCTTGCGTTCCGCCTCCTCCCGTTGAGTCCGCCGGTAGAACGGGGCGGACCCGACCTGCCAGAGGATGGCGAACAGGACGATCATCAGCAGGACGGAGATCACCGGCGGCAGGAGCGTGACCATCGTGTTCCGTTACCCTCCGGCGATGCGAGGGACGACGACGATCTCGTCCGCGTGAGGATCGAAGCCCCGAATCCGCTCGGCGGGCCGGCCCGGCGTCGTCTTGAACGCCACCGCTCCCCGGGACTGCGCCTCGCGGATGATGCGCTCGGCTTCCTCAATCGCTTCCCGTGCTCCCGGATCCCCGGTCGCGGCCTTCTCTTCGTCCCAGGTATAGACGGCGTCTCCCTGGGAACATAAAACGCGTAGCACTCCCATGGTCATCTCCTTCAGGCGAACGATCAACGTCCGTTCAGGTTTCGTTCTTTATATTCGTCTCGGCTCGTTCTGCTTTCCTCTTCATACCCTGTGTTTTCAAGGTGCCCCGCCGGAGCCAAGCGTGCAAACGTGATCCCCTCGGTCATCGCTTTGCTACTTTATACTCAATTCAAGTCCCTGAACCCAAGAAAATACGAAACAAAAGCAGGTAATATGAGACTTTCGGATTCCTTTCCGAATCCCTATCGGAACGACCTT
>JAHWJO010000050.1 GCA_019348365.1 Armatimonadota bacterium
TTGGACCATGTTAGCATTCAGTTACGCCGTGTCCAAGAATTGGGGTGCACTACACACGCCCGAGCATTGGACCCCGCGAGATCGAGACGGTAACGACCGTACTGCAGAGCGGATGGATTGCTTTTGGTCCTTATAAAGAGCAGTTTGAAAAGGCGTTCGCTCAGTTCATCAACACTCCCTATGCTTTGAGCACCAATTCCTGCACCTCTGCGCTGGAAGTCGTTTTGGAAGCTGCCGGCATTTCCGGGGAAGTGATCCTCCCCAGCTTGACCTGGGTCGCGACCGCCAACGCCGTTGTTCAGAGCGGGGCCACCCCCGTCTTTTGTGACGTAAATGAGGCCACCAGAAATGCTACAGGGCAAACTTTAGAGGAACGACTGAGTTCAAGGACGGAGGCGGTCATTGTGGTGCATTACGGGGGGCAGCCATGTCGGATGGATGAAGTGCTCAGGTTTTGCAAAAAGCACCACCTCTTTCTCATCGAGGACAGCGCGCAAACGCTTGGAGCCACCTGGCATGATCAGCAAGCCGGTTCTTTTGGATGCGGCTGCTTCTCCTTCTATGCCACCAAGGCGATTACGACCGCAGAAGGGGGGATGCTGACCCTTCAGGATGCGGAACTCGCTCGTAAGGCCGGAACTTTAATTTCCCATGGCATTGACAGCACTCCCCCCCTTTCGGGTGAACCGCACAAGCCGTGGCTTCGGGCCGCGATCCGGCCCGGGCATAACTACCGCATGTCGAACCTTCAGGCGGCGCTGGGTTATTGTCAGCTCCAACGCTTGGATGAGTTGAACCGCCGCCGAATCGCACTCGCGCAACGCTATGATGACGGACTCAAAGAGACCCATCCCCTGATAAAGACTCCGAGCGTTGCAGAGGGGGCGACCCATGTGTATCAGCTCTATACCATCCAGGTCAGAGATGACCTGCGAAACGGTGTCCTCCAGTATCTATGGGAGCATGGAGTCTCTGCCAACGTCCACTTTGATCCTCCTGTCCATCGCCAGCCCTGTTATACGCATTACGGCAGCCCCTCTCACCTGCCGGTGACGGAAAAATTGGCAGCGGAGTTGATCTCTTTACCTCTCTTCCCGGATCTGCAAGAGGAAGAGCAGGAATGGGTGATAGAATGTTTGAAGAAAGCGATAGAGGCTCTGGCATAGGAGCCTTAACACAAATTTAGGAGCAGTTAATGGATACCCTTGTTCTCGGAGCCGGCCTTGCAGGGCTTGGAGCCGCTCGTACCCTTCAGTCCTGCGGCGTCCCCTTCGGGGTGATCGAAGCCGACTCTATGGCCGGCGGACTGGCTCAGACGGCTGCCGTCGCCGGGTTCTCTTTCGATAAAACCGGACACTATCTCCACTTTAAGTCTCCGGATGTCGAGCGATTGATGAGGATGCAAGGCGTCGCTCTCCGTCAAATCACGCGACGAGCGGCAGTCCTTCTCGAAGACGTGATCGCCCCTTATCCGTTGCAATTTAATTTATGGGCTCTCAAAGAACCTTTGAAGCAGCGCATCCTTGACGAACTGGAGAGCGCTCCTACCGCCGATTTGGAGGGGGCTCCGGCCTCACTGGCGGAAGCGGCATACGCTTATTGGGGCCGCACCCTCACCGAGCTTTTCTTCCGCCCCTACAATGAGAAGCTCTGGGCCCGGCCTCTGGAGGACCTCCCGGCCGATTGCCTGGGAGATTACGTTCCCCGGATGGATAGGGAACTCGTGCGGCAGGGGAGCAAATCCCCGGTACAGGATTACGGATATAACGCCACTTTTTTCTATCCGGAATCCGGACGCATGGGGGATCTGATGGATGCGCTCGCCTCGCCGGTGGGGGATAAGATCCGCTTCGGCTCATCCGTCCGGGAGATCGACACCCGCGCAAACGCCTGCATCCTCTCTTCCGGCAAGACCCTCCGCTATCAGAGGCTCATCAGCTCCATCCCCCTCCCTCAATTGCTGAAGTTCGCCGGGATAAGCGACGTGCCCTCCGACCTTTTATCATTCACGAAGCTGGCAAACATCCGGATCGGGTTTCGCGGGCGATTGCGCTGCCCCTACCATTGGGTCTATATCTCCGATCCGACCCTTCCCATCCACCGGATCGGCTTCCCCTGCAATGTCGACCCCGGCACTTGCCCGGAGGGTTGCGCGAGCCTTTCCATCGAGTACACCCGACCTCCGGAGGCACAACCGCTCTCTGCAGAGACTCTCGCTCATCTCACCCTCCGGTATCTGCTCCGGCGAGGCATGATAGAAGTGGAGGAATTGTTATTCGTGGACGAAATCCTCCTCTCTCCCGCATATGTGCTTTACCGCTCGAAAGGTCGAGAAAAATTCAAAGAGTGGAGGGAAGAACTGGAACGGTGGGGGATCCTGGTCGCCGGGCGGTTCGGCGTGTGGGATTACTTTTCTATGGAGCAGGCCTTTCAGAGCGGTTGTGATGCCGCGCTCCAATGCGTACACCGGGACCCGATGCGACTCCCGTCGGCGCGGGGGGCATCATGATCCAGAGGGTTGCCATTGTCGGGGGGAGCGGGTTCATAGGAAGCCGCCTGGCGCTGGATCTCATGGGCGCCGGTTTTCAGGTGACGATCTTCGACCGAGAGCCTGCGCCTTCGGAATTAGTCCCTGATTGTGAGGTTATCCCCTGTGATATACTCTCCGACCTCCGCCTCTTGCCCCAGATCAGGGAATTCGACGTCGTTTTTCTACTGGCCGGCGTTCTGGCCAGTAGATGCCGCGAGGACCCGGCGCTGGGCTGGGAAACGAATGTCCTCGGAACCGGCAATGTATTGAGGGAGTTACTGGAGTCCCGCAGGGTCCGGCGCGTGATCTTCGCCAGCACCGGCATGATTTATGCGACCCCTGCGCGAGAGTATCCTCTGAATGAAGCGGCGGAGGTGGCATGCAGCGAGCTCTATGCCACCTCTAAAATTGCGGGTGAAGCCATGCTTCACGCGCTCGCCCAGGCGACCGGGCTTCAGAGCGTGATTCTGCGGTTCTTTACGGTATACGGTCCCGGGCCGGCTTCCGGAGAACGGGGGCACTTCATCGCTCATTGGATGGAGCGGGTGAAACAGGGGGAGCCGCTCATCATTCACGGAAACGGGGCCCAGACGGTCGATCTTGTCCACATTACGGATGTGGTTTCGGGCTGTCGTCGCGCCATGGAGGTCGAGATGCCCCCGGGTGCCGTACGGACCTACAACATTGCCGGTGGGACCGAGTCCAGAGTCCGCGATATCGCTCAATGGATGCAGCAGGTCGAACCGACCCTGCGTGTGGAATTCGATCCGAACGCATATGTCGGCTCGTCGAGACGCTTTGCCGACATCACCAGGGCCGCTCGCGAGCTGTCTTATGAGCCGGGGGTCTCGCCGGAAGAAGGGATCAAAAAGCTTCTGAAACTTCAGTTGCAGATGGGGTGAGAAGATGAGCATCGGCCAGGCCAGCATGTGGATCTCAGGGAGCGTCCTGCTCGCAGCCTTGCTTTCCGAAAGATTTACCTCATTGATGATCGGGGTGGCGTACAGGCGGGGGATCCTCGCCTATCCACAGGGCGACGTAAAAACCCACACAAAGCCCATCCCTTTACTGGGAGGCGCCTCCCTCCTCATCGTGTTCCTGGCGGGTCTCCTGCTCATTATGAGACCCCCTCCAATCGGCTTTTTTTTAAGCATCGGTATGATCGCCTTATTGGGCTGCTACAAGGATTTCAAGCAGGATCCTGTGACTCCGTATGGACAACTGGCAATTCAGACAGTGGCGGTGGCAATTCTGATCGGAAGCAAAGGTCCTTTACCCTTCTTCCCTTCACCGGTTACTTCCGCATCGACCCTTAATTTTTCAACGTCCGTTCTGGTCGGGCTTGTTATTATCAACTCCTTCAACTTCCTTGATGTCCTGGACGGACTCGCAGGCGGGATCGCCGCTGTGACCGCCGGGCTTTTCATCGCGCTCTCCATCTTAACCGCAAATATGGAATTGGCCCTTGTCTGCGGTTGGCTTTTAGGCGGCATGCTGGGGTTTCTCAGGTATAACCTGCCCCCGGCGCGTATCTTTATGGGAGATATTGGGTCATTCGGTCTGGGTCTGGTCATGCTGTTCCTCATGTTATCGAGCGTACAGCATCGCAGCTTCCACCCAGCCTGGATGCTGCTGCTGGCCATTCTCCTCTTAGAATTCGGTTATACCTGTTTATTGAGAATCTACAGGAGGAGAAATCCGATGCACGGCGATAGTCAGCATCTGAGCTTATATCTCCTTTCCCGTAACGTAAGCCTCCAGCGGATCCTCATTCTGGCGTATTCACTGGCGTTCGTCATGGGGGGAGTCGGTCTGATGATAGCCGTCTAGACGGGTAAGGAGGCTGGACTTGGATCGTAAGCAGAAGATCGTCTTGTTCACCACTCATCTCGGCATGGGTGGCGTACAGATGAAGATTATATCCATTGCTCGCGAGTTGAATAAACAAAAATTTGAGGTGCATGTCATCTATAACGGGCACGGGGTGCTCTCCGAAGAACTCGATAATATACCGGGAATTGAGATTCATACGATTCGTAGCCTTCAGCGTAACCCCCACCCGATAAAAGATTCTCTATCCATCGTAAGCCTCATTGCCTATTTCCACAGCCGGTCCCCGGATATCGTCAGCTATGCGGGGCCGAAAGCGGCGTTACTCGGCTCCATCGCAGCCTGGTTTGCCCGCGTCCCGTTCCGAATCTATTTTCTCAGCGGCATTCAATTCAATGAGCGGCAGCGGCTCCCGATCCGTTTGGCTTTTCAAGGGTTAGAAAAGCTCACGTGCGCTTTTTCCTCCGTTGTCGTGTGTGTGTCACAACTGAATCGGGAGAAGCTCCTCCTTTCAGGGATTACCCGGGCAGAAAAGCTCGAAACCATTTACTCGGGATATGATCTTCAGCGGTTTTTGAAGGCCGGTCAGGAAAACCGTCAGGATCTCCGAAAAGCCCTGGGATGGCATCCCAACCATTTCATTGTTTTACAGGTGAGCAATCTGGAGCCCGTGAAGAACGTGCTCGATCTGCTCCGGGCGGCGAAGCATTTGGCGCCTCATTATCCCTTTTGCCGCTTCTACATCGTTGGAGAAGGGTCTGACCGAATTCGTTTGGAGCAGCATATCCTGTCAGAACGCTTGGAGAATCACTGTTTCCTGTTGGGCTGGAGACGCGATGTCCCGGAGTTAATGACTGCTTCTGACGTGGTCACCCTGACCAGCAGGAAAGAGGGACTCCCACAGGTATGTTCTCAAGCCATGGCGACCGGCACCCCTCTGGTGATGTACGACTGCGAGGGGATTCGGGAGGAGTTGCATCACAATGTGAACGGCCTCCTGGTCCGCAATGGCGATGTGAATGAGCTAACCCAGGCCATTGAAGAGCTCATTCTCTCTCCGGACAAGCGACGTCAATTTGGAGAACAGGGTCTTAGAATGCTCAATTGGGACCATGATATCGATAAAATGATGGCAAGGCTGGAAACGTTCTATTCTTCACTCGATCGGAAAACGGGCGGGTGCAGCAGGTGGAAGAGGTGTAAAGCTGAAGCAGATGATGAACGCCGATGAACCCCCACACCCACTCACCCACTCACCTCTTCAGGCCCTCCCCTTCCCCGCCCCCCGGCGAAGTCGCTCCCATTGCCCCGACGAGGGATGTATGGTATAATCGCGGTGTCCCACGAGGGGAATCCGAGGATTCCGGGGTGGAGCGTCGGCGTGGTACCCAAGTGGCTAAGGGGGCGGTCTGCAAAACCGTTATTCACCGGTTCGAATCCGGTCCACGCCTTTCTTCAGTTCCGATCAAATCAGGTCCATTCAACTCCATTAAAACCGGTGTAAAGCGTGTTATGGACTTCGCGTAACCCACTGCCCGAATGGTGGAATCGGCATACACGACAGACTTAAAATCTGTTCCCGAAAGGGTTGAGGGTTCGAGTCCCTCTTCGGGTATTTTCCCTGATGGAAACGGCGAATTCGCTCCTGCCCGATGAGGCTCTCCGGGCTGCGGAGCATGGCGCGGGGGACATGCACGGACGAAGCGTACATCAAAACCGTTGAGATTGGCGGACGCCCCGGTCTACCCCATGCCGTCCAGTGGGGCGCGTCCGATTCTGCCCTCCTCATCGCGGAGTGGACGGCGATCCGCCTCGCTCTTTCCCCTGACGCAAGGGGGCCCGTGAAAGGAATCCTCCCGAGAGATGAACAGACGCCTGGCCCTCGGCCTTGATTACGGCACCGAATCCGCCCGCGCCCTTCTTGTCGATGTGGAGACCGGCGAGGAGCTGGCGACCGACGTGCTGGAGTACCCCCACGGCGTCATGGACGACCGCCTCCCCGACAGCGGCGTGAAGCTCGAACCCGAATGGGCCTTGCAGGACCCCGAAGATTACCTCCTCGCGCTCCGCACCCTTATTCCCAACGTCCTGAAGCAGGCAAACGTGCAGCCGGAGGAGGTCATCGGAGTTGGGGTGGATTTCACCGCCTGCACCGTCCTCCCTGCTGATGAGAACTATCGCCCGCTCTGCATGGACCCGGAGCTGCGAAACCGCCCCCACGCGTGGGTGAAGCTCTGGAAGCACCACGCCGCGCAGGAGGAGGCCGACCGGATGACGGCGGTCGCGAAGGAGACCGGGGAGACGTTCCTGAACCGGTACGGCGGCACGATCTCCAGCGAATGGCTCTGGCCGAAGATCTGGCAGGTGTTGAACGAAGACCCCGAACTGTACGACCGCGCGGCCCGGTTCATCGAGGCGGGGGACTGGATCGTGCAGCAGTTGACGGGCGTGGACGCCCGGAGCGCGTGCCAGGCGGGCTACAAGGGCTGCTGGTCCTCAGAGGCAGGGTATCCGTCGAAGGAGTTCCTCCGCGCCCTCGATCCCCGGCTCGAAGACCTCGTCGGCTCGAAGGTCCAGCCGGACGTGCATCCCCTCGGCGCGAAAGCCGGGGAGTTGAACGAGCGCGGCGCGGAACTCACGGGCCTGAAGCCCGGCACGCCGGTCGCCGTCTCCGTCATCGACGCGCACGTCGCCGCTCCCGCCGCCACGATGGTCCGGCCCGGACAGCTCCTCATGATCATGGGGACCTCTCTCTGCCACATGGCGCTCGGGCCGGGCGACCGGGAGGTGAAGGGCGTGGCGGGCGTGGTGAAGGACGGCATCCTTCCCGACTTCCATGGCTACGAGGCGGGACAGGCGGCGGTGGGGGACATCTTCGTCTGGTTCACCCGGCACGGCGTCCCGGCCTCCTACGCCGAGGAGGCGAATCGGGAGGGGAAGAGCGTCTACGACCTGCTGGAGGAGCGCGCGGCGGCGCTGCGCCCCGGCGAATCGGGGGTGCTCGCGCTCGACTGGTGGAACGGCAGCCGGTCGCCCGTGATGGACTCTGCCCTGAGCGGCATGATGGTCGGGGTGACGCTCGAAACCCGGCCCGAAGACCTCTACCGCGCCCTCATCGAGGCGACGGCGTTCGGCACCCGGCGGATCGTGGAGACCCTGCGGGACCAGGGGGTGCCGGTGGACGAGATCCTCTGCTGCGGCGGCCTCGCGGAGAAGAACGACCTGCTGATGCAGATCTACGCCGACGTGTTGCAGACGGAGCTGAAGGTGGCCCGCAGCTCGCAGGCGTGCGCGCTCGGCTCGGCGATGTGGGGCGCGGTGGCGGCGGGCGCGGGGAGCGGCGGCTACGACTCGATCCAGGACGCGGCGGGGAAGATGGCGGGGCTGCGCCCGAAAACCTACCCCCCGAACCCGGCGCACCGGGAAGTTTACGATGCGCTCTACGCGGAGTACCTGACGCTTGCGCGGTACTTCGGGGAGGGCGGCAACGACGTGATGCGGCGGCTGCGGGCCTTGCGGCACTCCTGAGGCCCCATCTGATGGCGGGTCAGTCGGCCATGAACCTTACCTTGACGACTCGGCCCTTGCGGAAATTCACGAATCCCATATCAGAATCGAAAGCGCCGTCATTGCTGTGGCGGTAGACGAGATCGCCCTTGAACCGCGCCCTCCCTCCATTCTGCCGAATCCACTCGTTGAAACGCGCAGGATCGGTGTATTCATAGGAGAGAGCCGGGCCTTGACCGGGCGGGGGCGGTGGGATCTCCCACTTGCTTCCCATCCCTCTCAGATACCCATGCATGATTCCTTCCACCTGCGCGACGGTCATGCCCGGCTCGATTTGCGCCAACCTTTTGAGGAAGGGCTTGCTAGGGCTCCAGGGGATGAAGTGCATCGCCGCCAGGAAGGTAAAGAGCGTCAGGAGGACGGTATAATTTTGTTTTTTTGAGGGTCGCCAGAAGAGCAGCCGGTAAACGAGGCTGAAGGTCAACGCAAACGCGAGATACACGAAGCCGGGCACCAGATAGGATGCCATCGCTTCCATAAGCGCAAGCATGAGCAGGGCGAATAAGGCAAGGAAAAGGGCGGCGGCTTGCAGGATTTCCCGAACGATCCCATTACGCATGGCTTTGCTTCATCCTCTCTGAGACCCTACCGAAGGTTCTTCCGGATTGGCGTTCCCCTCACCGGAAGGCCATGCCTGCACAAGCATTGAATAGAGAGATGGAGATCCCTCCCATAAATCTCCGCAGTTGCATTTTACAGGAACCTGTTCCGAAACCGGAAAGAATCTCCTTGGTTCTATCGAGCGGTCTTAATAAAGCATGGGAGCATCCGCATGGGATGCACGGAGTTGTGAAGCGATTTGAGGAGTGCGCGGGATGATGTATCGGCGATGGCTTTCGGGGGTGGCGCTGATCGGGGTGCTGTATGGCACTCCGGTCGTGGAGGGAAAACCCTCGGAGGCAGCGGCAGCGAAGAAACCGCCCCCGGCATCTCCCGCCCCGGCCCCGAAGAAGCCCGCCGCTGCCCCTGCCGCTTCCAGCGGCGCGCCCGCCCCGGAGAAAGCGGCGGAACCGAAACCCTCCCCCGCGCCCCCTCCCGCGAATAGCGACCCCCCTGCCCCGCCGGAGAAAAGGCCGGACGAAAAACCGGCAGCCGAAATGCCCCCGCCCGAACCGGCCCCGGAACCCCCCTCGGAGCCGCCGATGCAGCGGATCACCCGCATCATCGAACTCCTCGCCGCCGATCCCGCCGCCGTGGACCGGGTGATGAAAGAACAATTCCCCGATCTGAAGCTCACCTGGAACGAGAACGGCGACCCCAAAGAAAAGCTGTTGGGGCCGAGGATCGCCGTGATCTCCGGGCCGGAAGGGGAAGTGGCGGCGGCCCTCCGCCTCCTGCGCGAGATGGACACCGCCATGATCGACCGGCAGCGGAATGCGGGATGGGTCATTTACACCATCAAGCAGGCTTCTCCCACCGACCTCCAGCGCATCGTGGCGGAGATGTTCCCGGACGTGTCGGCCCACCTCGGCCCGCAGCCCGCCTTCCTGCCGGGAATCCCGACGGTCCCCGTGCCCACCCTGACCCTGACCGACGAAGACATCAAAATCCCCCAATCCCAGATCGACCAGGAAGAGGCGGGCCGCGTCAATCTCCTCATCCTCTCCGGCCCCCGGGACGCCGTGGAGCGGGCGCGCCTGTTGCTGGAGCAGATCGATGTCCCGGTGCCGCAGGTTTTCATCGAGGTGACGGTCCTCGACTCGAACGAAAGCTTCAGCCGCGCCATCGGGATCAACTGGGACGTGGCGAACAGCGGCGTGAACGTCCCCTTCCGGGTTGGGGAAGCGAGGGGAGACGATTCGGGCGGGATTCTCTTTGGCCGGCTGACGACCGACCCGTTCCAATTCAACGCCCTGTTGCAGGCGGCCATCGTCGAGGACCGGGTGAAGCTGCTTGCCAATCCCAAGATCCTCGCGGTGAACCGCCGCCCCGCGCACATCTTCATCGGGGACGAGATCAACTACGCCGTCTCGATCCAGGTGACGGACAAGGGGACCTCCGTGAAGACCGAGCGGCTCCGTACCGGGATTCAGATGGACGTGTTCGCCTCCGCCAGCCCGGACGGGTCGATCACGCTCCAGCTTCACCCGGAGGTGGCGGCGCTCAAGCGGCTCGTCGCCGTGCCCGGCGGGGCGGGCGTCGCGCTGCCGGAGATCTCCCGCCGCTTCACCGACTCCACCGTCCGCCTTCGGGCCGGGGAGACGCTGGTCATCGGCGGCCTCATCGCGGACAGCGAGCAGCGCACGGTGAGGAAGGTGCCGCTTTTGGGCGACCTGCCGCTGATCGGTGGGCTGTTCCGCCACTCGAGAAAGTTCCGCACCAACTCCGAGATCATGATCTTCATCCGCGCATCGAGCGTGGCGCCCCCGCCCGGCACGCTCGCCGACACGGTTTTCGAGGCTCCCCAGCCCTCCTCGCCGGAACGCATCGCCCCCCTGCCGGAGCGCATCGATCCTCTACCAGCCCGTTAGCGGATCCTTACGCTTCCCCCGCGCCGGACCACCTCCGAGCGGGTCTGCTTCCCAATCAGGAATCGGGCGGGGCGTTCACCGCCTCCGAAACATCGCGGACGATCTTCCTCACCTCGGCGGCGTAGAACCCGGCGCTGTTGAAGCCGTTGATCTCCAGCAGCCGGAGCCGCCCCCCCGATTCCGCAATGTCCATGACGAACACTTCGGCGGGGCTCCAGATCCCGGCCAGCCACTGGCCGTACGCGAGGACCTCCTCCGGGACCGACGGGAGGGGATCGGGTCTCCCCCGCTCCCGGTAGCGGCTGCCGGAGGAGACCCGTCCCCGTACAAGGAACAGCCGCCACTCCCGCGAGATCGGGACGGGAGGCGCGGCGATGATCGGGGTGTTCAGGCCGATCTCGAACCCGCCGGGGCGCAGGCGCTCGCACCAGGCCCGGAACTCCCCCAGGGTCGTGACTTCGCCGGGGAATTCCTTGGGATCGCGGTCGGGGCGGAGGAAGAGGCGTTCCCCGTCGGGGAGAGGGCTATCGGCGAGCGCGCCCATGGTCGTGACGCGCGCGGATGCGTTCAGCATCTCCCCACCGTACCGTTCCAGCGCGACCGAATACCGGAATCGCTCCTCCTCGAAAAAGACACCGGGATTCCAGCGCCCGCTCCGGGAGACGAGGTCCACCAGCCGGGCGGAGCCGTAGAAGATCGCCGGGCGGTCCGCCGGGACTTCCGGCAGCGCATTAGTGAACGGGACGACGGCGATCTCCTGAGACGGCAGTCCGAGGTCGGCGCAGGCATCACGGAGCGCCGCCACGTCCGGGCTGCTTCCCAGGTTCTTCTGAATGACCCAGAGCGGGGGAATCGACATGGCGGGGGTCCTGAAGACGATCACCGGGCAGGAGGGAGTCCTATCCCTTCCCACGTCCGGTTACGGGATCACTGTACCTGATACGGAGCAACGCATCCATGGAACGGCTTCCGTGAGGATGCCGGGAGCGTCGCCGTTGTTCCTGGAAAGAACGGGAATGATCCGTCGGAGTCGGATAACAGGAGCCTCCGCTTCCATCCCGAAAGGGGGAGAGAAAGGAATCTTTGCTCCTCTTTCAAAGCGCGAGGGAGAGGGGGTCGAAGGGAGGCGTGGAAGTGAAAAGAGCGTGGGTCTGGGTCGGCCTGATGATCGCCGCCCTTGCGGGGATATCTCCTGATGGTGGGGCGAATGCCCTTGATAGCCCGACTCCTCCGGTCGCGTGGAGGGATGCCCTCGGCCAGAAGGCCGACTGGTACGGCGGCCCGGAGGCGATCCGCATCGCCGAAAACGTAGTGCTCCACCAGCGCGACTCCGGCGGCTGGCCCAAGAATCAGGAGCTGGCGGCGTCGCTGACTGAGTCGGAGCGGACGGAGGTCCTCCGGCAGAAGGGCCGCGCCGATTCCACGATTGACAACGGCGCGACGGTCGAGGAGATGACGTTTCTGGCGAAGGTCTACAATGCCACGAAGCGCGAGCCGTACCGCCGGGCCTTCCTGAAGGGGCTGGACTTCCTCTTCGCGGCGCAGTACCCCAACGGCGGCTGGCCGCAATTCTACCCGAATCCCACGGGTTACCATCGTCACATCACCTTCAACGACGGCGCGATGATCGGGGTGATGACCCTGCTCCGAGACATCGCCCGAAACGAGCCGGATTACCGGTTCGTCGAGAAAAGCCGACGGCAACGCGCGGGGGAAGCGGTTCGGAAAGGGATCGACTGCACCCTGAAAACGCAGGTCCGCGCGAATGGGAAACGGACGGTCTGGTGCGCCCAGCACGATTCGGTGACGCTCGAACCCGCGCCCGCGCGGACGTACGAGAAGGCGTCCCTCAGCGGCTCCGAGAGCGTCGGGATCGTCCGGTTCCTCATGGGGATCGAGAAGCCGGGCCCGGAGGTGATCGAGGCCATCGAGGCGGCGATCCGGTGGTTCGAGGCGGCGAAGCTCACGGGAATCCGGGTGGCCCAGAAGCCGGATTCCACCTCCCCCGGGGGTACGACCGGGTGGTGGTGGAGGACCCCGCCGCGCCGCCGCTCTGGGCGCGGTTCTACGAGATCGGCACGAACCGCCCGATCTTCAGCGGGCGGGACGGCATCATCAAGCGTCGATTTTCGGAGATCGAGCACGAGCGCCGGATCGGGTACGCCTGGTACGTCAACAGCCCCGCGCAGCTGTTGGAACGCGACTACCCGGCCTGGAAAAAGCAGCACGGACGGTAGGGTTCAGATCGGAAGGAGGTTCGCGGTCTGAGGGAGAGGTTCGCGGTCTGAGGGAGAGGGAACCTCTCCCTCAGACCCTCCCCGGCGCGGGGAGGGGAGCCGAATTCCTTCATGGATCGGTCGGTCCACTTTGAACCGTCCTCCCTATCTGAACCCCTACCGAAGCACGGAGGTAAGGCGCGTGTGAACACAACCGGGCGCGAGCACATGAGAATGGGAGGAGACGACGGATGAGAAGAGGGAGAAGCAGGGCGCTGGCCCTTCTGATCGGAGTGGGGGCGCTGGGCGGCGGTGTCGCTATAGCGGCGGAGCCGGGGGCGGCCTCCCCGGCGCCGGAGACGGGGTTCGTCTCGATCTTCGACGGCAAGACTCTCAACGGCTGGCATGTCAGCGCACGGTCGGGCCACAGCCGGCGGAGCGACAACAAATCCGGCGGGCGGTGGCTCGTGAAGGACGGCGCGATCTGGGGCAGCCAAGACATTCCCGGCAACGGCGGACTCCTCATCACCGACGAGTCTTACGGGGACTTCGAGGTGGCGCTGGAGATGAACAACGACTTCGGGCCGGACAGCGGGCTGTTTCTCCGCAGCACCGAGGACGGCAAAGCCTACCAGGCGATGATCGACTACCACGGCGGGGGGAACCTGATGGGCATCTACGGCGAGGGGCTGCCGGGCGGGATCCACCTCCGCAACTACAGCTTCGCCGGGTCCCCCGAAGCCATCCGCCCCGCCGACCGCGCGCCGACCCCGCTGATCGTCCTGCCGGAGTCGTGGAAGTACTTCTGGCGGCACGGGCAGTGGAACGAGCTCCGGGCGCGGATCACCGGCGGCCCGACTCCGACGATCACCACCTGGATCAACGGCGTGAAGATCATGGAGTGGAGCGACCCGGAGAGGCGCCATCAACCGCGCGGGGGGATCGCACTGCAGGTACACGGCGGCGGGGACCACACGAAAGAGTTCGTCCGCTATCGGAACATCCGCGTGAAGCGGCTGGACACGCCTGGCTCGCTCCGGTCGCAGTTATGAATGATGAATGATGAGTGATGAATTGAACCCGAGATGAAATCCCCCGAAGAGAAGCCCCGTACAACAGTCACCCCTCTCCCAGGATTGGGAGAGGGGCCGGGGTGAGGGCCATTCGCAAATCGGCCTTCATAAATCGCAAATCCCTTCAGTGGTCCATGCGGCTGTTCTGGAACTCCGTCTGCCGTTCGAGGACGGTGGGGACAAAATGGTCGGGATCGGTATCGAACTTCTTCCGGCACTCCATCGAGCAGAAGTAATAGATCTGGCCCTCGTATTCGGCCTGGGTGAAGGTGCGCGGCTCATCGAGCTCCACGCCGCAGACGGGGTCGCGCATGATGACGGATGCGGGGTTTCGTGCCACGGATGTTCAGATCGGAAGAG
>JAHWJO010000051.1 GCA_019348365.1 Armatimonadota bacterium
CAGGGGAAAGGAGATCCACATCCTCTGGTCCGAATCCGGCACTCGAACGCTCCCGGTGCAGGCGCGAAAAGACTCCCTACCCGTCTATGACATGTACGGAAAGCCGCTGAAGGAGATCGACGCGAAGGAGACGCCGCTGGAGATCACTGAATCGCCTCTTTACATCGAGGGGCGACTCCTGATCGGCGGGTCCTGAACCGATGAGGGGATTGGATTGGGTGCGTGGGTGCGTTAGTGCGTCGGTGGAGAGATGACCTAAGCGGAATAGTTTACGTTTCATACAGGATGAAGCGCTTGCGATGGGGCGATCTCTGGAAGTCACATTCACCTCTTCTCACCTACTTACCAACTTATACCAAATGGAAAATGAATGGAGCCCCATTTCTATGACTGGCTTCAGTAGTGTCGGCGAAGGCCGACACTGGGCCGAAGGCCACCCAGCGGAGGAGTTCACTCCCACCGCACATGGCGCACTTCATGACTCATTTGGTATTACCAACTTACCAACTCACACACACACTACCCGGTAGAACCGAAATCAATTAAAAACAAGAAACGATCCCATCCGCCGTCATGGACGGTTGAAACCGGAGGTATTCATGTCCGACCCACGCCCTCGACCCGGTGACAGCTGGGGGGAGTTGATCGACCAGGCCTGCCGCCGCACGCAGGCGGATGCCGAGCTGCCGCACCTCACCCGCCGCTCCCTGAGCGTCCTTCCCGACGCGGAGCGGGAGGAGCTCGACCTGTACCTGAGCACCACCATCCCGGAAGAGGAATCAGAGGCGATGGCCGAGTGTCTCGGCCACCTGGAAGACCTGTTGAGCGACCGCCCTCAGGCGCTGGAGCTGCTGGAGCATGTGAGGCAGGACGTGGCCCGCACCGCCCTGCGCTGCATCGAGCAGAGTTACCGGTTCGGCAAGCGAAAAGGCCAGAAGGAAGCGCTGGATCTGATGATTCCTTACATTCAGGAAACGTCACCCGCTGCCTGAGCGTCTACTGAGGAGACCACCTTCAAATGAAGGCTGCTTTCGATCTTTTTCAAAAGGTGAGTCCGATGGATCAACGGGGGTGATGCATGGCCTGGAAGCCGCCGATCCAGTGGAACACCGAAGGCCGCTCCGACTCCCGGTTACCATCAGGCTCCCCATGGAGATCGTTTCATCGCACAATGAAGGTACGAGAGGCCTGACGTATCAATCTTTATGGATGGGCTCAAGCTGAGCGGGAAAAAGGGGGATTCCTCCTCATATTCGGATTCTTCCGGCGACGGATTGAAAAGGGAATCGGTCGTTGACGGCGCGGATTCTCGCGCGGCGCTGGAGCGGGATGCGTTAGCCCGTTGCCGAGCGGGGGATCGGGATGCCTACCGAGTCCTCGTCTCCCTCCACGAACGCGCGATCACGTCCGCCGTCTCGCGTATCCTCCTGAACCCACAGGAAGTGGAAGACCTGGTGCAGGAGGCGTTCATTCAGGCCTACTGCAAGCTCTCCTCGTTTCGGGGAGAGAGCGGCTTCGGCACCTGGCTCTATCGCATCGCGGTGAATCTCTCCCTCCGCCGCCTCCAACAGCTCCGCCGCCGGGGATGGACCCCCCTCGATGCAATGGACAGCCTCGAAGTGCCGGACCTCCGACCGGACTCGCCGCAGCCCGAACGCGAAGCCATGCGCGAGGACGAACGGCGCGCGCTGCAGCAGGCGCTCCTCCAACTTTCCGACGCCCACCGCACGGTGGTGTCGCTGCATTACTTTGAAGACAAGAGCTGCCCGGAGATCGCCGAGATCATGGGATGTTCGGTCGGCACGGTCTGGTCCCGTCTGCATTACGCTTTGAAGAAGCTGAAAGGCCATCTCTCCGATGTCGGATGAGCCTGTCAGCGTCTTCCGTTCCCTGGGTGGATGATGAATAAGCAGTCTTGGTTCTGTCACTGGATGCAACGTCGGGCGCGGCGCGGGGACGACCCGCAGGCCGAGCGTCACCTCGCCCATTGCCCGGCGTGCATGGAAACCATGTCGGCGTTCTCCGACCTGGATGCCCGCCTGCGCGCCGTGCCCGATCTGATTCCTGCGGCGGCTCCCCCGGCGGACCTCTGGGAACGGATCGACCGGGGCATCGAAACCCGGCAGCCCCGCCCGGCGGCCACGCTCTACCGGAAGCCGATGTGGGTGGCGGCGGGCATGGCGATGGCGAGTCTGGCGGCGGGACTCCTCATCGGCAAGCCGGACTTTAATTCTATGTCAGCGGAGCAATCCGCCGCGTCCAGCTCCGCCCCTCTGGATCGACTGGCCTCCATGCCCCAGGACAGCACCGTGACCGTCCCCCCCACGAATTCCGGGCCGGAGAGTCTTTCCGCCGCACCACCGACATCGCCCCGGCAGACGACCGACCCCGAAGCCTTTGCGTCTCCCCCGAAACGTGTCCCAGAGGGTGAATCCATCCTGGGGAAGCGGCCCACAGGTGAATCCCTTCGCTCCCCTTCCCTTCTGAAAAGACTGAAGGCCCCTTCCAGTGTGGCGAGGAAGAACAACGTTTCCCCGAATTCTCCTTCGGCTTCCAACACCGCGCAGGGCTTGGAGGCGAGGGAATGGGGGGAAGATCGGCTGGCATTGTACAGATCCGGCAGCCGTACGAACCTAGACGTGCTGCGGGATCAAGCCATGCAGCCGGCACCGGCCATTCCTCCTGCCGGGGGGAAGGCTCCCGCATCTCCATCGCTTCCGGAGATGCCCCCTGTAACAGGGACCACCCCATCCTCGCCCGCGCCGGTGAAAGAGGCTTTCGGCGGAATGGTAATCGACCCATCAGGAGAGGCTCCCGGCCTGGCGGGACCTCGCGCTGACGCGAAACCTACCCCGCACGCCCTGAAGACCGGCGAGTCCGCTTCCGGCGGCTTCTCCAAACAGAAAAGGGAGTCTACCCTTTCCAAGCAGGAGGCCATCCTGATGGAGGAACTGGAAGCGTCAACCGCAGGAGCGTTAACCGACGGTCCTCGCGCGAAGGTCAACCGGTATCGTGCAGAGAATGCTCCCGCCGGGAGACCCGCTCCTTCCGCACCCTCCGCAGATCGGAACAACGCGGCTCCGGAAGGAATCGCGCAAGCCCGTCGAAGCATGACGTCTCCCGCCCAGCCGTTAAGTTCCGTCTCTCCTCCCTCCGCACCCCGTCCGAAAGCGGCGGCAAAGCCCTCAGCCGCGCCCATGGCCCGCGAATACACCCGGAAGTTGCCTCAAAAACCGATCAGTCAGGATCTGGCATCGTCGTCTCTCATCCGGCCGGAAGCGGAGAAGAACGGGGATCGGTACTATCGACAGGGGAAATGGAAGGAAGCGATCATCGCTTATCGCAAGATTCGGGCACCCGGCGCCGGAGTGCTGTACAAGATCGGAGTTTCCCATCTCCAGCTCGGCCAGCGTGAAGAGGCCACAGAAGCTTTTGAATCCGCACTCCGGCTCAACCCCCGGTTTGAACCGGCTCGGCAGGCGCTGCAATCGTTGAAGTCATGAATGCTTCGCCCTGAACCTCCGGACAAAGCCTATCCCGCGCCGATACCCTTCCGAATGAAGCTGAAGATAATCCCGATGACATGAAGGGAATCGACGGGGGGAGTTGTATAACTCTATGGAAGACCATGTTTTTCGGGAGAGAGAGGGAGTTCGATCCGGACCGAGAGCCGGAAGCTCTGCCCGGAACATCGGCAAGAGAGGAAGGATTGGGGCCTCGCGCAATGGCCATGCGTCGAGGCCCATTTTATGTACGGGTTCTCCTCCCTTTTCCCTGTCGTGAGATCCCCATGAGGAGGGACGCATGGCTCAAAACGTCAGAATCGGGTTCGTCGGCACGGGTGGAATTGCCCGGCATCACCTCAATCAGCTCCGGTCCATACCCGAAGCGGAAGTCGTTGCTTTGACGGACCGGGTCGAAGAACGCGCGGTCGCAACGGCGGAGGAGTTCGGCGGAACGGTCTACCCCGATCACCAGGCGCTTCTGGGAGAAGCCGAACTGGATGCCCTGTACGTGTGCGTCCCGCCATTTGCCCATACGGATGCAGAGATATTGGCGGCAAAACGCGGGGTGCACCTGTTCGTGGAGAAGCCGGTCGCGCTCACCCTGGAGAAGGCGCAGGAGATCGCAGTGGCGATCCGCGAAGCCGGCGTGATGAGCAGCGCGGGCTACGTCCTCCGCTACTTCAAAGGGACGACGCAAGCCCGCCGCCTGCTGGAAGGCCGCGAGATCGCGATGGTGGCTTCGAACCGCTGGGGGGGAATCCCAGGAGCGCCCTGGTGGCGGGAGATGGACAAATCCGGCGGGCAACTCGTCGAGATGACGACCCATCAGGTGGACCTCATGCGGGTGCTGGCGGGGGAGATCGTGGAGGTCTCCGCCCGGTCGGACTTCCGGCTGCTCCGGGATCTGCCGGATTTCACCATCCCCGACGCGCAGGTTCTCCTTTTACAGTTCCAGTCCGGCACCATCGGGTATCTCTCCACCACCTGCGCGCTCACTCAGGGCGGGGGGCGGGGGGATCTGGAGCTCGTGACGCGGGATGCTGTGGTTCGCTGGGAAGGCGAGACGGCCTCGGTCTCCCCGGAAAGCGCTTTGGAGATGCCGGAAGTGACGGAGCCCCATCCCTCCATCGATGAAGCGTTCGTGAGAGCCGTCGCGACCGGGGACCGTACTCTCATCCTCTGCGATTACGAGGAAGGGCTGCGGACGCTCGACGTGACGCTCTGCGCTAACCGGTCGGCGGAAGAGGGGGGACGCCCCGTCCGCACGCTCGCGGCGGGATAGGTATCATCCCCAATCATTTTTTGAACCGCAGAGGCGCGGAGACGCAGAGACCCCCAAACCCCATTGGAACCGCAGATGAACGCAGATACACGCAGATAACCCCTGAATCCCTGAAGAGGTGACAAGGTGAAGAGGTGAACTGATGGGTGAGGAGGTTCATCTGCGTGTATCTGCGTTCATCTGTGGTTCCAAAGCAGTTTATCCGCGTTTAGGAGAGAGTAATGCGCCTGATCGACCTGTCTCAACCCGTGTTCGACGAATGCCCCAACTGCCCGGTGCATCCGCCGGTTTCCAGCAAAAAAGTCTCCACGCATGAGTCCGGCGGGTGGCAACTGGAGCTGCTCACCTTGGCGAACCACACCGGCAGCCACCTGGACGCGCCCCTGCACAAGCTGGCGGGGCATCCCGCCATCGACGAGCTGCCGCTGGAGACGTTCGTGGGTCCGGCGGTCATCGTGGACCTGCGGGGCATCGTCGGGCCGAGCACGGGTATCGGGCCGGAGTTACTGGAGCCGCGTCTCGGGCATCTCCAGCCGGACCAGATCGTGCTGATCGCGACGGGATGGGGGGACCGCCGGGAGAAATCCGAGGAGTGGCTGCGGCAGCCGCCGTACATCTCCACCGAGGGAGCGCGCTGGCTGGTGGAACGGAAGGCGCGGGCGGTCGGGATGGACCATTACAGCGTGGGCAGCGGTGCGGACCCGCAGGATTCGGAGACCCACATGGTCCTGCTCGGGGCGGGGATCTGGATTCTGGAGGAGCTGAAGTTCCCGGAGGAGGTCTTTTCGCTGCCGCAGCCGCAAACCCTGTGGGCGCTCCCGATCAATCTTCAGGGGCACAGCGGGGCGTGGTGCAGACCGGTGATAATGATGAATGATGAGTTATGAGTGATGAATTAACCCCCATCAGGCCAAATCACATTCCCTTGGCGGGAGTAGTATTCCCTTCATAACTCATCATTCATCATTCATCATTTATGACGTTTGCGGGGGTTCGGTGACGGGGCTCATGGTGCGGGGGGCTTCCTCTTCAGCGGGGATCATGCCAAGTTGCCGCTTATACTCCTCCAGCTTGGCATCCACGGCGACTTCGGCGGAGTTGCGCTGAATCTCCCGCAGCCGCGTATCGACGTTGTCCGTCGCCAGCTCCATCCGGGCCTGGGCTTTCGCGGCGCGCTCGTCGATCTTCTCGGTCATGCGCTCCAGCGTATCGCTCTGATCGCCCACCTGGAAGCTCATCATCATGCCGGAGAGCTGCTCCTGCATCTTGGCCTGCTTGACGCGGGAGAGGGCGCTCTGGGCCTCCTGGATCTTGAGCTGCATCTGCCGCATGTAGTCGTCGCGCGCGATTTTGGCCTTCTCCGATGCGGAAGAAGCGGTCTGGAGCATCGACTCGGTGCGGATGAGGTCCGCCTTGGCCTGTTCCATCTTCGAGATCAGGAGCTTGGCCTCGTTCTCGTACTGGGGCCCCAGCTTGATCGCGTTGATGACGTCCTGATCCAATTGCGTCACCTGTTTCTGCAGCCGCTCAACCTGGCCCCGAAGCATGATCTCCTGCTTCATCACCTCGGCGACGGTGTCGTTGAGGCGGGGAATCTGGGATTTCATGTCGTCCATATATTGTTGAAGCATCAACTCGGGATTCTCCATGCCGCGCACGAACAGGCCGAAGAACGAGCGTAACGCCACCATTAAACGCCGAAACATGGGGGGAGGACCTCCTTATGCGATCCCTGTCAGACCGAAAGAAACCACGGGAATGCGGGCATCGGGCATCCCTCTTGACTCCATGATAGCAGATTTCGGTTCATCGCCGTCCGATTCCTCCCGATAATCCCGTGGGAAATGCGACCCCTCGCTTTCTCATGCACCGAGGATACGTCGAAACCTCCCGCTGATCCCGACAGATGCGCGTTTGAACCGGCGAAAGGAACCGCCTATCCCGGAAGCCGATAATATGAGGACGGGGGTGGTAGAATTCTTATGGATCGAGCCGGACCGCTTATTCTCCTCCCCTCGAGAATGTTCGGGCCGGCCGAACTCCGCCGGGGGATCGAAACAGCTATTCGATCCCCCGGCTCCTTCTCCTGGGACCCCTGAGACCGCCCCGAATGTCTTCTCGCAAGACACCAACGGAACCCTCCTTCCTTATTCGGGCGCGGTCTCAGGGGATTTTTTTGTTAGCGACCTCTTTCCCCCTGATTCATGCAACCTTTTCGGTCCCTGTACAGTCCATCAAAGTAGGTAGCTCTTACGCTCACTTGATTGCTGTTGTAGGAACAGGGGACCGGCAGGCCGAGTTGCTCCCGTTTTCAGGCTTCCATGATTTCACTTTCCCCGGCAAGAGTTCTATAGGAATAGTAACTCGTTGAGTACGAAAGAAGGGTCTCCAGATTTCGTATCGATCATCCGATCAGAAGAGTAGGATGATCCGACCCCGAGGTTGCCGTCCCGGAACGCTTCCTTTCCCTACACCCTAAACCCCGACGAACAGCAGAATTGTTACCTATCGACAACTGAATTATCCTCTCCCGACAATTGAATAGCGTTCTCATCTTCCCCCTATGGAAAGGAAAGGGCAGGCCATCGGCTGACGACTCTATCTCTAGTAGAGAGGCAATCCGAACCCTGCCCTTTTGTCGTTCTTTCAATCTTAGGACTTACGCATCGACTTGAAAGAATCTGTCATCCTGAGCGTCAGCGAAGGATCTGCGTTTCATCTATAGCGTACACGCAGATCCTTCGCTTCGCTCAGAATAACAAATGGCGATACGTTTTGCGTCAGTCCTGAAGGAGTTTTATCGATGGATCTTGCGGCCCGACTTACCGAGTTCCGCTCGCAGGAGCAGAAGATCAACTGGGAAGGCACGTTCCAGGACTATTACGAGCTCGTCCGGGCCAACCCGGACATCGCGCAGCTCTCCCATGCCCGCATCTTCAACATGATCATGAACGCCGGCTCTTGCGAAGGCCGGGATGGCATCAACCGCTACCAGTTCTTCGAGGACGAGCTGTTCGGGATGGAGCGCCCCATCCAGCAGATCGTGGACTATTTCAATTCGGCGGCCCGGCGGCTGGAGGTTCGAAAGCGCATCCTGCTGCTGATGGGACCCGTTGGCGGCGGGAAATCCACGATGGTCACGCTCCTCAAGCGCGGCCTGGAGCAGTACACACGCACCGACGCCGGGGCGGTGTACGGCATCAAGGGTTGCCCCATGCACGAGGAGCCGCTGCACCTCATCCCCGACACCCTACGGAAAGACGTGGAGCAGGACCTCGGCGTCTACATCGAAGGGGATCTCTGCCCCTCTTGCCAGTGGAAACTCAAGCATGAGTGGGACGGCGTGATCGAGAACGTGCCTGTGGAGCGACTCGTCTTCTCCGAGAAGAACCGCGTCGGGATCGGCACCTTCACTCCCAGCGACCCGAAAAGCCAGGACATCAGCGAGCTCGTCGGCGGGATCGACCTCTCCACCATCGGCGAGGTCGGTACCGAGAGCGACCCCCGCGCCTACCGGTTCGACGGGGAGCTGAACATCGCCAACCGGGGCCTGATGGAGTTCATCGAGATGCTGAAGACGGACGAAAAGTTCCTCTACGTCCTCCTCACCCTCTCGCAGGAGCAGAACATCAAGACCGGGCGGTTCAGCATGATCTACGCCGATGAGGTCGTCGTCTCCCACACGAACGAGAACGAGTACACCTCGTTCGTGGGCAACCGCAAGAGCGAGGCGCTTCAGGACCGGATCATCCTCGTGAAGGTCCCCTACAACCTCCGCGTTTCCGACGAGGTGAAGATCTACGAGAAGCTGCTGAAGCAAAGCTCCCTGAAGAATATCCACATCGCGCCGCACACGCTGGAGGTCTCCAGCATCTTCGCGGTGCTCTCCCGCCTGGAGCCCTCGCAGAAGACCGGCATGAGCGCGATCAAGAAGCTCAAGCTGTACAACGGCGAGGACGTGGACGGCTTCAAGAGCAAGGACGTGCGGGAGCTTCACGACGAGGCCCAGCGCGAGGGGATGAGCGGGATCAGCCCCCGCTACGTCATCAACCGGCTCTCGCAGGCGCTCACCCGGCCCGGCATTACCTGCATCAACCCGATCATGGCGCTCCGCGCGCTGCGGGACGGATTCGAGCAGCACACGAGCATCGCCAAGAGCGACATCGAGCCGCTGCTGAACTTCATCGACGAGGCCCGCCGCGAGTACGACGAGATGTCGAAGAAAGAGGTCCAGAAGGCGTTCGTCTACTCGTTCGAGGAGTCGGCGCGGACCATGCTCAACAACTACCTCGATAACGTGGAAGCGTTCTGCAACCATACCAAGGTCACCGACCCGATCACCGAAGACGAGGTGGAGCCGGACGAGAAGCTGATGCGCTCCATTGAGGAGCAGATCGGGGTGACCGAGAACGCGAAGAAGGCGTTCCGTGAAGAGATCCTGATCCGCATCTCCGCGCTCGCCCGCAAGGGTCTCTCTTTCGATTACACCAGCCACGACCGGCTGAAAGAGGCCATCGAGAAGAAGCTGTTCGCGGACCTCCGGGATATCGTGAAGATCACGACTTCCACCAAAACGCCGGACGCTGAGCAGCTCAAGCGGATCAACGATGTGGTCGAGCGGCTGGTGGACGAGCACGGCTACTGCGCCGTCTGCGCCAACGAGCTGCTGCGGTACGTCGGTACTTTGTTGAATCGATAGTCTAAAGTCAAAGGTCGAAAGTCACAGGTCGAAAGTCAAAGGTCGAAAGTCAAAGGTCGAAAGCCAACCCCTCCGTAGCCGAATCATTGCTGCTTAGAGCACATGACTTTTGACTTTCGACCTTTGACTTTCGACTGGGGTTAAATATGTTTGGATCATCCGTCACCCGCAATGATTGGTCGCTCCACCGCAAGGGGCCGAAAGACTCCGCGCGGCACCAGGAGAAGATCAAGGAAGCGATCAAGAAGAATCTCGCTGATGTCGTCAGCGAGGAGAGCATCATCCTCTCCGACGGCAAGAAGATCATCAAAGTGCCCATCCGGTCGCTGGACGAGTACAAGTTCCGCTTCGACTCCGGCAAGCAGAAGAATGTCGGGCAGGGGCCGGGCGGCTCCAAGGTCGGGGACGTGATCGGGCAGGACGGCGACGGCGAAGGGCAGCAGGGGCCGGGCAAAGGCAGGAACGCCGGGGAAGATCCGGGCGTGGACTATTACGAAGCCGACGTGACCCTCGACGAGCTGGCCGCGATGATCTTCGAGGACCTGGGCCTGCCGAACCTGGAGGAGAAGCGCACCGCCCGCGTTACCGCCGACGCCGTCAAGTTCACCGACATCCGCAAGACCGGCATCTTCTCCAACCTGGACAAGAAGCGGACCCTCAAGGAGAACATCAAGCGCAACGCTTCGCTGGGCAAGGCGCGGGTGGGGAACTTCAAGAGCGACGACCTCCGGTTCAAGACGTGGGAGCCCGACATCCGCAACGAGTCGAACGCGGTGGTGCTCGCCATGATGGACACCTCCGGCTCGATGGGCGAGTTCGAGAAGTACATCGCGCGGTCGTTCTACTTCTGGATGGTCCGGTTCCTCCGCACGAAGTACGAGAACGTGGAGATCTCTTTCATCGCCCATCACACCGAGGCGAAGGAAGTGACCGAGGACGAGTTCTTCAACCGGGGCGAGAGCGGGGGCACGCGCGCTTCGTCGGCGTACCGGCTCGCGCTGGAGCTGGTCGAGACCCGGTATCCCCCCGCAGACTGGAACATCTACCCCTTTCACTTCTCCGACGGGGATAATCTCTACTCGGACAACGACCTCTGCCTCCAGCTCGTGCAGCAGCTCATCGCGCAGTGTAACCTGTTCGGGTACGGCGAGATCACCCAATCGCACTGGTCGCGCTCCAGCACGCTGATGAGCGTCTTCGAGCAGATCACCGACCCGAAGTTCATCGGCGTGACCATCGGGGAGAAGTCGGACGTGTACCCCGCGCTCCAGAGATTCTTCAACACGTCGGGCACGCCGGTGTAGAATTGCCGGCTTCGATGCACATGATCGATAAAATCCTTATCTCCTACTCAGAGAGGTGTCATCACCTCGACAAAGGACGTTAATCATAAACCGTAAGTGAGGTCGTTGGTATGTCAAAGACGGTGCTCCTGAACATGAGACAATCGGAAAGGTGGGGATGCCTTCTTACCGTTATATTTGGAACGATGTTTCTGAAAGGTACGGCTCTGGCAGGCTTGGATGCTTCTTTCGGGAGCAACGGAGTGGTTCTGAACACGTTCCAAGGGAAAAAAAGCGGGTTTACAGCAATGGAGAGACTCCCCGACGGAAAAATACTGGTGGCCGGTACTGCGGACGGGGATATCGGGCTGGCTCGTTTCACTCCCGACGGCCATCTTGATCTCTCCTTCGGGGAGGGGGGGACCATCACGTACGATCAAGGGAGACATGAGTATGCAACCGATCTGGTAATCCAACCCGATGGGAAGATCATCGTCGCCGGCGGGATGTTGGAAGACAGCCCCGGTTCCACAACCTATTTTCTAGCGTTACGTTTCACCCCCGATGGCCGTCTGGATACCACATTCGGCATAGAGGGTAAGGTCCGCTTTACGATGGGTTCCTCGGTCAACGACACACGGTCAGTTGCGCTTCAGTCGGATGGGAAGATCATACTGGGTGGGACTACGGGTGGTTACAACAGTTTCCGATTCGCGCTGGCGCGCCTGAACCAAGACGGAAGCTTCGACTCCGGATTCGGGAACGACGGCAAAGTGCTCACGAGCATCATGCATTCCAGTGTTCTGCGTGATCTGGCTCTGCAACCTGACGGGAAGATCGTGGCCGGTGGAATCACCTCGAATGCGAATTTCGACGAACCTGAGAACTTCGCATTGGTCAGGTATAAAGAAAACGGATCCTTGGATGAGACTTTTGGGAACCAAGGAACAGTAAGGACTTCACTAGGCGAGAGGTTTTTTGCTATTGCTGAAAACCTCCTCCTCCAGCCGGATGGGAAGATCATCCTAGGGGGGAGAAAGCTGCGGCTTTTTCCTGCACCGGTCAGTGATTTCCTGATGATCCGCTACACACTGACCGGAGCGATGGATACGGCGTTCGGGGACAGGGGAATTGTCGTCACCGATTGGGGAGAACAGATCTCCCTGAGCGCGATGACAGTTCAACCGGACGGTAAAATCGTAGCGGCTGGCGCGGGTATCGCTTACCCCGTTGGCGATGTTCTTCTTGCCCGTTATCACTCCGACGGTACGCTTGATGAGATGTTCGGCGAGGGAGGAAGACTTCGCACCCATTTGGGAGGCTACGAATATACTTCTTCCATCCATTCTTTTTCGAACGACCGTCTTCTCGCTGCAGGTAGCAGCATAAGCAACACGGGTCATACCGCTTTCGGTTTTTTGACCCAATTTTATGTCGGCCCATTAATTCCCGGCGACGTGAATAGGGATGGAGGGGTGAACATGTCCGATGCAGTGTTGGTCTTCCGATATATCGTCGAGTTGGAAACGCCTACCCCTCTTCAGAGTAGAGCGGCGAATCTCCATCGGGACGACACCATTGACATAAGAGATGTGCTCGCCATCCTCCACGAAGCGTTAGGGATTCGAGAGTGAAGGTCGGATCTCGCGAGGAAGGTTGTCATGATCGATATCAATGTAGATCCGGAAATTACTGAACTCTCCAGAGCAATCGAGAAGATCTGGGAGATCGGGGAGGGGTTCGGGCTCGACCCCTTCCCCACCCATTTCGAGATCGTCCCCACCTCGATCCTGTACGAGTTCGGGGCGTACGCGTTGCCGGGCCGGTTCTCGCACTGGACCCACGGCAAGGCGTATCACCAGATGAAGACGATGTACGATTACGGCCTCTCGAAGATCTACGAGCTGGTGATCAACACCAACCCCTGCTACGGCTTCCTCCTCGAAAGCAACTCTCTGCTGCAGAACAAGCTCGTCGTGGCGCATGTCATGGGGCACTGCGACTTCTTCAAGAACAACATCTGGTTCGGCCACACGAACCGGCAGATGCTCGACGCGGTGAAACACAACGCCGAGCGGATCGACCGGTACACGTTCAACCACGGCTTCCAGATAGTGGAGGAATTCCTGGATGCCGCGCTCGCGATTCAGGAGCACATCGACCCGTACATCCGGCTTCAGAAGAAGGGGTCGCACCATCTATCGGAAGCGGTGCTGCAAGGCCCCCTCGAAGGGCCGTACGACGACCTCTGGCGCCTGGAGCACCCGAAGGAAGAGCTGATTAAGGCGGAGATGAAAGGGAAGAAGTTCCCGCCCCAGCCGGAAAAGGACCTCCTCGGGTTCATCGCGCAGTACGCGCCCGACCTGGAGGAGTGGCAGCGGGACATCCTCTGGATCGTGCGGAGCGAGATGCTGTACTTCTACCCGCAGATGCAGACGAAGATCATGAACGAGGGCTGGGCCTCCTACTGGCACGCCCAAATCCTCCACGAGCTGGACCTGACCGATCAGGAATTCGTGGAGTTCGCGGAATTGAACTCCGGCGTGGTGTCGCCGGGATCCCGCCGCTCCCTCAATCCCTACTACGTGGGCCTGATGATCTGGAAAGACCTCATCAAGCGATGGGACAACCCAACGCAGGAGGAGCGAGAGAAGCAGGGCCGAGAACCCGGCAAAGGCATGGAAAAGGCGTTCGAGGTTCGAGAGCTGGAGAACGACGTGTCCTTCCTCCGGAATTATCTCACTCCCAAACTGGTGGAGGAGCTGGACCTCTACACGTACCGCAAAGAGGGCGATCAGTGGATCATCGTGGAGAAAGACTGGGAGAAGGTGCGGGACGCGCTGGTCGGGCAGATGACCAACATGGGGTTCCCGGTGATCATGGTGGAGGAGAGCGATTACCGCCGCAACTCCGAGCTGTACCTCCGGCATGCCTATGAAGGGAAGGAACTCGACCTGAATTACGCGCGCCACACGCTCAAATACGTGCAGATACTCTGGGGCCGGCCCGTACACCTGGAGACCGTGGTGGACGAGCAGAAGGTGCTGCTCACCCACAACGGCGAAATGGACAGCATCAACAAGATGGATTGACCCGCAAGATGTATGGACCTGTAAGACGGCGGCTCTCCAGAAAGAGTCTGCAACTCTCGTATTGAGCAGGGATGATGAGTCGGATCGAACGGATGGGCCGTTCCGATCAGGGTCATTTCATTAAGTGTACCCGGCGATTAAAATCGCGTCTGGAGGGGCACGAAACCCGCCTTCGCGGGTTCC